>JAOUMG010000081.1 GCA_029881635.1 Paracoccaceae bacterium
GTCGAAGTTGCCCATTTCATGCCCGAACCGGGCGTGGAAGGACCACCGCAATCCAATGACGTGGATGTCGATGACAAGGGCCTGATCTATCTGCTCGACCGCAACAACGGGTTTGACATTCTGGAGATGAGCCTGTGACCGACGCAAATCCCGACCTGCTACCCCCAAGTGTCGATCCAAACACCAAAGCGCTGGGAATTCGCCGGGTAAGTGCGCGCAACGAGGCCTCAACCCGGTCAGTCATGATGGTGCGCGATCATATTGTCGTCACGGATGAAAAGGGCACCAACACCGGCCCGACACCATTGGAACTGACGTTGTCATCGCTGCTCGGCTGTGAGGGTGTCATTATCAACCGCTGCGCCGAGGCGATGCATTTTTCCTACACTGCTGTCGACATGGAAGCTGACGGAGAAGTGGATCAACGCGGATCACGCGGAGTGCAAGGTGTGCGACCTTATTTCAACTGGGTAAAGCTGCGGATCCGGATCCATACCGACGAACCCCAGGAACGTTTCGATCGACTGACACGGAATGTGGAATACCGTTGCCCGGTGATGAACCTTTTCAAATCCGCGGATGTTGACGTGCAGATCAACTGGGAGCGCGTGGTCCCTTGACACTCACTCTGCACGTCAATGGCCGGGACCATGTCATCACGTCAGACCCCGACACGCCGCTGGCCTATGTCCTGAGAGACGAGCTGAAGCTGAAAGGCACCAAGCTGGGCTGTGGTCTGGAACAATGCGGTGCCTGCGCGGTGCTCGTGGACGGTCAGGCGGTGTTGTCATGCGTTTCATCGGCGGCGAGCTTTGCGGGCCGCGACATCAACACAATAGAGGCCGTCGGTGAGACGGATATCGGGCGCCGTGTGCAGGCGGCATTTGTCGCGCAATCCGCCGCCCAATGTGGTTATTGCACAGCGGGGCTGGTGATTGCCGCAACATCCTTGCTGGGGCGCCACCCGTTGCCCGACGACACCGCCATAACCGAAGCCCTGACACCGCATATCTGCCGTTGCGGGTCGCATCCAAGGGTTTTGAGGGCGGTCAAACAAGCGGCTGAAACATGAGCCTGGATGCCCATCCCCTGATTGCCGATTGGATCGGTACCCGCGACGGGCGGCTTTTGATCCGTACCGGCAAAGTGGATATCGGTCAGCGCATTTCCACCGCGTTGCTGCAGATCGCCCATGAGGAATTGACGGTACCCTATGAGCTAATCGACATTGCCGCCGTTCGGACCGGAGAATCGCCGGATGAGGGCATCACCTCGGGCAGCAATTCTGTCGAACAGTCCGGCAACGCGGTTCGCCGCGCTTCGGCGACGTTGCGGGGGCTGCTGATTGCCGATGCGGCCGAACGTTATGGCGGTGAAAAATCTGACTGGATTGTCGAGGGCGGCGCATTGCATTTGCCCGGCACCAATCATCGGTTGCTTGTTACGGAAATGATCAAAGACACGCATCTGGCCTGCCCTATCGATCCGGAGGCGTCGATTGCACAGGGTCATGGCGGTACCCTGCCCGCACCGCCCATGCGCGGTCTTACTGCAATGACCGCGGGCAATTACACTTTCGTTCATGATCTTGATCTGCCGGGCATGCTACATGCCCGCGTCATTCGCCCGCCCCATGCAAAAGCGCGCCTGAAATCGATCGAGGAAAGCGCGATACAGCGGGCCGAAGCCAAGGGCCTGCGCCTCATTCAGGACGGCAGTTTCCTTGCCCTGATCGGCCCGAAGGAATGGCCGGTTGTGGAAGGTGCTCTGAAACTATCCGCCGCCTGCGACTGGGATATCGGCGACGGGATACCCGAAATCGATGTCTTTGGGCATCTGACCACCGCCAAGGCCGTTGGGCGTTTTTTGGTTGTCGATGGCACGCCTCAGCAAGGCCCTGTTCCCGATTTGCCTTCCGGGCACAATTTCAAGGCGCGGTATGAACGCCCCTATCAGATGCATGGTGCCCTCGCACCATCAGCCGCCCTGGCGCAATGGGACGGGGAAAAGCTCTGCGTTCATACCCACAGTCAGGGTATCTACCCGCTGCGCGAGAGTATGGCCGACAGCCTGGGCCTGGACAAAAACCAAGTCGAGATCACCCATGTTCCCGGCTCTGGATGCTATGGCCACAACGGCGCGGATGATGCCGCCTTGGAGGCAGCGCTGATCGCTCTGGCCATGCCCGCCGTACCCATCTTGCTTAAGTGGACACGTGAGGAAGAACATTGCTGGGAACCCTACGCCCCTGCAATGGTGGTCGAACTGGCGGCCACAATGGAACGCGGGCGCATCACCGCCTTTTCTGCCGAAGCTTTCAGCGACACCCACAGGGGGCGCCCGCGTCCGGGGCCAAATCGCGCCGGTCCGAGCAAGCAGCTGGCCAACCGGTTCCGCCTTGAGCCGATCGCGCCGAATTCTGCGCAGCCGAACATGGGGCGGCATGCCGGCATGCACCGCAATCTCGATCCGATCTACGATTTTGCGAACAAGCGTCTGGTAAAAAACCTGGTGACCGGCCTGCCGCACCGGACTTCGGCAATGCGCACTCTGGGGGCTGCGGCGAACATATTTGCCATCGAAAGCTTCATGGATGAAATGGCCCGGATCGACGGGTCCGACCCCTTTGCGATCCGCCGCGCACATCTCAGCGACCCGCGCGCTGTCGCGGTCCTTGACGCGTTGGAGCGGCAGGTCGCAGAGCTACCCGGCCTGCCTGCCACGGATGGGCGCGGCATTGCCTACGCCCAGTACAAGAACCAGATGACGCGGGTTGGTATTTGCGTTGACGTCAGCGCCAATGACCGCGCGGAAATTCGCCTGAACCATTGCGTGATCGTGGCCGATGCCGGCCGGGTGATTGATGCCGATGGGCTGGTGGCGCAACTCGAAGGTGGCTTTCTGCAGGCTGCGAGCTGGTCGCTTTACGAAAAGGTTGTCTGGAACCGCGACGGCATCCAATCCCGCGATTGGGACAGCTATCCGGTCATCCGCTTCGACAACATTCCGGCAATCAAGGTGATAGTGCTGGACAGACCTGATGAACGGTCAGTGGGCGCAGGCGAAGCTTCACCCGGACCGACAATAGCGGCCATCGCCAACGCAATCTTTGACGCCACCGGCATCCGAATGCGGCGTATGCCTTTCCGCCCGGATGACATTCTTCGACAAGCAGTGTCGGAGTGACCTGACAAAATCGAACTGCGGATGTCTGACGGGAACGGGTGTAGCCGTTGAGGGTAGCCCACCAAGACCAAGCTGGCCCAAGCACAGAACGGTATGGGACCACCTTGGTCATGTATGATGGATACCCCGGCCCAATTTGGGGAAGATGATCTAGTTGGCCAGAAAATCGTCCAGAATTGAATGAAACAGATCCGGTTTTTCAAGATGGGCTGCATGGGCGGCTGCGGGCATCACCGACAGGTTCGCCTTTGGTATGGTTTTCCACAGCATTTCCACCTGTGGCCAGCGATAGGATTTATCTGAATCTCCCCAGATCACCAGGACAGGTGTTGTGAGGGAATTCAGGGCATCGCGCCCGTCCCAATGTGTCATGGCCTCCAGCCCGGCGAGCGCTGCCTGATTGTGTGCCAATGCGCCGATCTTGGCCACCAGAGCAAAGCCGGGGGCCTGTTCGCCTTTGCAAAACCAGGTCGCCCCGATGCGCCGGGCTGTTTTTGCGACACCATCCTGGCAGAGGCGGTTTTGCGACAGCTCGATGGGTTCAAACCGGTCGGGCATAAGACCGAGTGGGCCGGTACCGTAAAGGATCAGCCGACTGATGCGGTCGCCCAGTTTCGCGGCCATGTCCTGGACGATCATCCCGCCCATCGAATGGCCAAGCAGAACGAACCGCTTGATCCCCAGCTGATCCAGCAACGCGATCACCGCATCGGCCATATCTCCGATCCTGTGCAATGCGGGCAGGTCAGCGGCCGCGCCAAAGCCAGGCAGATCCGGGGCGATCACATCGAAGCGGTCGCTGAAATGCCCGATCTCGGCCTCCCATTGCTCCGATCCTCCAAGATAACCATGGACCAAGACCAGCGGAAAACCCGCGCCGGCGCGGCGATGGGGAAGAATATCATCCGGCATCAGCGCATCTGTCCCGGCAACCAAAGCGCCAAGTCGGGAATGCTGATCAGCAGCAGGATCAGCAGAACCATCATGGCGATAAAAGGCAGACAGCCCATTATCACATCGCCGATGGTGACCTGATCACGGCTGATTGCCTGAATGACATAGAGGTTCAGACCTACAGGCGGGGTCAGCACCGCGATTTCCATCGTGATCGTATAGACGACGCCAAACCAGATCAGGTCAAACCCGGCCGCATCCATGAGGGGATAGATCGTCGGAAGTGTGATGAACGTCATCGAGACCGGTTCAAGGAACATGCCAAGGATAATGTAAAAGACCAGTACGATCACCAGCACCGTGGTCGGTGAGAGATCGAAAGACAGGAAGAGTTCGGTGAATTGTTGCGGCACCCGGTAATAGGTCAGCACAAAGCCGAAGAGCACACCAGCCGACAAGAGCAGCCCCAGATAGCCCATCGTGCGCATCGTGGCAAAGATCGCATCCTTGAACCCCTGCCAGGTCAGCCCGCCGACACCGAAGGCCAGAATAACCGTGAGTAGTGCGGCAACCGCTGCAGCTTCGGTCGGGGTGGCGATGCCCGCATAGATCGCAACCGTGATCACGAGGCCAATCAGCAGAACCGGACCCACCGTGTTGATGATCATCAGCAATGGCATCTTGGCGGCGTCTTCGCTGTTGGGAATGTCCTCGGGCTTCAGGATGCCCCAGATCAGCACGACCACGACAAAGCTCGACACCAGAATGATGCCGGGAATGACGCCCGCGATGAACAGATCACCGATGCTCTGATCGGTCACGATACCGTAAAACAGCAGGATCAGGCTTGGCGGGATCAGCACAGACAGGGTGCCACCGGCGGCCAGAACGCCGCTTGAAAGCCGCTTGCCATAGCCAAGGCGCAACATCTCGGGCAAGGCGACACCGCCAATTGTCAAAGCGCCCACCATCGACGATCCGCAGACCGCACCGAACCCGGCGCTGGCCCCGATGGAACCATAGGCGGCAGAGCCGCGGATACGCACACCCTGATGCAGGAACTGATAGAGGTTCGGGCCGATTTTCGATTTCCCGATCAATTCACCCAGGAACACGAACAACGGAACGGCCAACAAGATATAGTCGATCCAGACCCCCCAGAGCTTCAGCTCGGACGAGACGATCGAGGTTTTCCATCCCTGAATTTGCCACAGGAACGGCAAGGAGGCTGCCGCCAGAGCAAACGGGATCGGCAGACCGATCACGATGAAGAGCATCAGGAGGCCAAGCAGCCCCAATCCCACCATATACCATTCCATTATACATCCCCCGATGTGGCGGGCGTACGGATCAAGCGGATCAGACGCAGGCCTGCGTAAAGCGAAAACAGCACCAGTGCGAAGGCACCAGGCGCCCAGAAAAGATAGCGTGGCCAGTGCAGGATTTCCGAGGCAACACCGGAATTGAATGACCGGATCGTCGCGCTGACACCGGCATAGGCAAAGAAAAGGCCGACGCCGAGCATCAGGAAGTGATTGATCACGTCAAACACCTTGCGCATACCCGGGCGCAACCGGTCTGTGGCCATTGTCACCTTGGGAAAAGCGTCTTCACGCATTGCGTAGGCCAGCCCCGTGAAGGCCACTGGAAAGAGCAAAAGTGCTGTGGCTTCTGTGACCAGGCGATCCGGTTTTCCCAACCCGTAGCGCACGAACACACCGTAGGATATCCAAGCCATCTGGACCAGCACGATGACTGCCCCTGCGCCAGCCAGCCAGACCACCGCCCGTTCAACCCCGCCGATCAGACGGTCCAAGCCCTTGTCCATGACGCCCCTCGCTTTTTGATGAAACTGTCAGGTGGCCCCCGCCTCATGCGCGGGCCACCCTTGATTTCGCGCGTGTCTTAAGGCGCGTGGTTGGCCAGAAGGCTGCGGATGCTGCCAGCCAGATCGGCGCCACAGGCGTTGTCTGCCTCAGCATCCCATTGTGATCTGACGCTGGCGATCAGGCTGGCGCGCTGTTCTGCCGGGATCGACACGGCAGCACCGCCGCCCTGCATCACCGCGTTGCCGACCTGCTGATCAACCCAACCCTCATAAAGCGGCTGCAACCAGGTTTCGGTTTCACTCGCCGCTGCAGTCAGGGCCGCCTGTTCGTCCGCACTAAGCGCGTCGAACTTGTCCTTGTTCATCATGTATTGGATGTTGCCGTAAAAGAGATTGGCATTGACCATGTAGGGCATGACCGTCCAAAGCTTCCACGAGCTATAGGTCGCAACACCCATGTTGATACCGTCAACAACGCCGCGCTCTGCCGATTGGAACACTTCCTTTGGCGCCACGAACACCGGCTCTCCGCCCCAGGTTTCGATCATCAGGCTGACCAGCGGCCCGATGGAGCGTACGAGTTTGCCGTCCAGCTTGCCGAGATCGGCAATCGGTTCTTCAAACCACCATTCCTGATCGTAGGTATAGTTGGAGTTGATCAGCGGCACGAGCCCGGCATTGGCAGCCTCGGCCCGGATCAGTTCGGCATAGGCTGCATCCAGTTCGATCTGCTTTTCAAGGTTGATCTCGGCCGGGTAAAGCGAGGTGACGGCATAGCAAGGCAGCCGGTTGTCCGCATTGATCCAGCTGATGTCGGACACTCCGCCCTGAACCGAATCCACGCCTTCCGACCAGCCGTGCAGCGTGCCGGACGGGAAAATTTCGACCTTGACGCTGCCACCGGTTTTTTCGCCAACGAGATCAGCAAAATGCTGAAACCCCTGATAGCGGATATCGGCCTCATTTACGTAGGTCGACAGTCGCAAAGTGGTTTGCGCTTGTGCGATACCCGCCGTCGCCGCGAGTGCTAACGCTGCTGCAGCCGCTGTGTAATTCCATGATTTCTTCATTATTGACTCCCTGTTTTCAAAGTAACGCCTGTCGATGTGTTGTCTCGTCAACCGCCGTGTTTCCAACCAGTTTCGGGCGGCCAAGAGAAAGGCATAATGACATGCTACCTATGTCCTGTCTGACCAACCTGCCTGTCATGCTAAACCCGGCAATTGAAATTGAGCCAATTCAAACATATCATTAATCCATACCGTTTTTGCATAGTACTTAAAAAACCGTAGCTTAAACGATTGGATATGCGCAATGGACTTGAATTGGCTACAGGACTTCGTCTGTCTGGGTCGGACACTCAACTTTACCCGCGCCGCCGAAGAGCGAAATATAACCCAACCCGCCTTCAGCCGAAGGATCAAGTCGCTGGAACTCTGGCTTGGCGTTCCGCTCATCAAACGCTCCAGCTATCCGGTGCAACTGTCCGATGCGGGCGTCCAGTTTTTGCCTATTGCGCGCGAAACCATCGTCAATCTGACCGATATCCGCCAAAGTATCCGCGCTGAGGAACGTGGCAGCACCGCTTTTCAGAAATTCGCCGTTCTGCACACCATC
>JAOUMG010000082.1 GCA_029881635.1 Paracoccaceae bacterium
ACCGGGACATCTACAGGTGCGTGTCGATACGCGTGCAGCTCATCTGGGGTATATCGAGGCGACCGGAAACGTCAAAATGGCAGGGCCTTTGATGAAGGATGGCGCGATGTGCGGATCGCTGATTGTGCTGGAAGCGGATAGTCTTGGCGCTGCCGAGGCCTGGGCAGCGGCAGATCCCTACAAGGCGGCGGGGTTGTTTGAGGATGTATCCGTCATTGAATGGAAAAAGGTGATTGGCTGATGGCATATTGGTTGTTCAAGTCCGAACCCGATGTCTGGGGTTGGGATGCACAGGTTGCCAAGGGCGATGCGGGCGAGGAATGGAACGGCGTGCGGAACTATCAGGCACGCAACAACATGCGGGCCATGAAAGTTGGCGACCTTGGGTTTTTCTATCATTCCAATGTCGGCAAAGAGATTGTCGGTATTGTTGAGGTTTGCCAGTTGTCGGCCCCAGACAGCACGACCGATGATCCGCGTTGGGACTGTGTGCACATCAAGGCCGTAAAACCGTTGAAACACCCCGTGACGCTGGAACAGGCCAAGGCCGATCCGCGCTTGGCGGACATGGCACTGGTGAAAAATACCCGTTTGTCGGTTCAGCCAGTGACAGAGGCCGAATGGAAAGTGGTTTGTGAGCTGGGCGGTCTTTAGGCCTTTCTTCTCCCCCTAAACGGCCTATGGACCGATTTCCGATTCTTCGGCATGATCTTGCCATCGCGTGAACGGGAGAACGGAGATGGAGTTGATCAACGTTATAGTGGCGGCAGTAGCTGCCTATGCCTTTGGCGCCTTTTGGTACATGTCATTGGCAAAGAAATGGGTGGTGGCCTCGGGTGTTGCCTGTGACGCAAACGGGAAACCGTTGAACCCGAGCAAGGCGCCATTTGTCATTTCTGCAATTGCGATGCTGGTTGTGGCCGGGATGATGCGCCATATGTTCGGCATGGCCGCGATTGACACCTTGGGAAAGGGGCTGGTTTCCGGGTTTGGTTTGGGCGCGTTTATCGCGCTGCCTTGGATCGTGACCAATTATGCATATGCCGATAGGCCGAAGGACCTGACATGGATCGATGGCGGGTTTGCCGTGATCGGTTGCACGATCATCGGAACCGTTCTGTCGCTGTTCTGACTGTTGAAAGGAAGGGCCCCGGACGTCTGACCGGGACCCCTTGCCACCCCAAGTGCACCCCTGCACCGCGTGGATCTGATAGGTCTCGGCCATACTGGCCTGTTGAACGTATCGTAGGAGAGCCAGCTTTCACAGGCAAGCTTTCTGTGTTTAAAACACCGATAAAATTCAACGAGTTATTGTGGAGCTACGGCCCGTTCGATAACCGAAACGCCCGCTTGAAGCGGGCGTCTCAGGGCGGTGAAAGAGCTTATTTATAGATGGCTTCTTTGCCGAAATGCTTGACCAGCATATAATAGACAACAGCGCGATATTTGTTGCGCTCTGATTTGCCATATGTCTCAATCACGGAATTGATCGCGGCCATAAGCTGCGGGCCATCTTTGAGGCCGAGCTTCTTGATAAGGAAGTTGTTCTTTACCGTTTCCAGTTCAGATGCCTGGCTTCCGGCAACCGTTGATGCGTCATCATCATAAATTGACGGTCCGCAGCCAATTGTCACTTTGGTGAGAAGCGCCATATCCGGCGTCATTTTGCATTTGTTCTTCAGATCGTCGGCATACTTGGCGATCAGTTCGTCACGTTTTCCCATTAAATCACTCCCTCATTGCGGGCGTCGGCCCATCAGAATTTTTCTGCTCTGCTGGCCACACGGACCACGGGTGCAAGGTTAACGGGAAAAACGCACGTGACAATGGTAAAGACGAGAAAGTTTTCCCCTGTACCCTGAAACAGCGAAGGCCGGGCGCGATAGCCCGGCCTTTGGGTTTTTTTTGTCAATACCGATAATGTTCGGATTTGAACGGACCCTCGGGACTGACCCCGATATACTCTGCCTGATCGGGGCGGAGCTGCGTCAGCTTTACTCCGATGCGCTTAAGATGCAGGCGCGCCACTTTTTCATCGAGATGCTTGGGCAGGATGTAGACGCCGGGCTGATAGTCCTTGCCTTTTGTCCATAGCTCGATCTGGGCCAGAACCTGGTTGGTAAAGCTCGCTGACATCACAAAGCTTGGGTGACCGGTGGCATTGCCAAGATTCAGAAGCCGGCCTTCGGACAGAAGGATAATCCGCGCACCAGAAGGCATTTCAATCATGTCCACCTGGTCCTTGATATTGGTCCATTTGTGGTTCTTGAGCGCGGCCACCTGAATTTCGTTATCGAAATGGCCGATATTGCCGACAATCGCCATGTCTTTCATTTCGCGGATATGTTCGACGCGGATCACATCCTTGTTTCCGGTGGTGGTGATGAAGATATCGGCTGTTGCCAGTTCATCTTCCAGAATTGTGACTTCAAATCCGTCCATTGCGGCCTGAAGGGCGCAAATCGGGTCCACCTCCGTCACTTTCACACGGGCACCCGCACCGCGAAGGGACGCGGCAGAGCCTTTGCCAACATCGCCGTAGCCACAGACAACCGCGACCTTGCCTGCCATCATCGTGTCGGTAGCACGGCGGATGCCATCGACCAGCGATTCCTTGCAGCCATACTTGTTGTCGAACTTCGATTTGGTGACGCTGTCGTTCACGTTGATCGCCGGGAAGGGCAGCAGACCCTTCTTGTGCAGGTCATAAAGGCGGTGGACACCCGTTGTGGTTTCCTCGGAAACGCCCTTGATCGCGTCGCGCTGCTTGGTGAACCAGCCTGGACTTTCCTTCAGGCGTTTCTTGATCTGATTGAACAGGCAAACCTCTTCGTCCGAGGTGGGCACTTCTATGATGCCGGTTTCACCCGCTTCGACCCGCGCGCCCAGCAGGATATACATCGTCGCATCCCCGCCGTCATCGAGGATCATGTTGCAGGTGCCGTCCTTGAACTGAAAAATCTTGTCGGTATAGGCCCAGTAATCTTCTAGCGTTTCGCCCTTGATGGCAAAAACTGGCACACCGGATTCCGCGATGGCGGCGGCTGCGTGATCCTGAGTGGAGAATATGTTGCAGCTGGCCCAGCGCACATCAGCACCCAAAGCCGTCAGGGTTTCGATCAGGGCTGCGGTCTGGATCGTCATATGCAGGCTGCCCGCGATCCTTGCGCCTTTCAGAGGTTTTTTTGCACCGAATTCTTCGCGCAAGGCCATAAGGCCGGGCATTTCGGTTTCGGCAATATCCAGTTCTTTGCGGCCATAGGCGGCAAGAGAAATATCTTTGACTATGTAATCATTGGGCATTTGCACCAAACCTCTTTCAACGGTGTAATTTCCGGGTCAGATAGCAACCTTTGGGGTGCTCGACAATGGTGACGCGGATTCGCATAGTCTGGGACCGATCATTGTGAGGAAAAGATGAAACAATCCCGCGCCTGGCAAAGAATGCTTTCCGGCCGCCGACTGGATCTGTTGGATCCTACGCCCATGGACATTGAAATTGAGGATATCGCCCATGGTTTGGCGTTTGTTGCGCGTTGGAACGGCCAGACGATCGGGGATTGGCCCTATTCAGTGGCCGAACATTCACTGCTGGTCGAAGAGATATTCGGGCGGCTTAATCCGGGTATAACTGCACGCTGGCGATTGGCCGCGCTGTTGCATGACGCGCCGGAATACGTGATTGGTGATATGATAAGCCCGGTCAAGGCGGCCGTGGGCCCTGGCTATGGCGCATTGGATGATCGGCTGACTGCAGCAGTACATCTGCGTTTTGGTCTGCCGATCACGTTGCCCGCCCCAATCAAGAAAGAGATCAAGCGCGCCGACAGAATTTCAGCCTGGCTTGAGGCTGTTCAGATTGCCGGGTTTTCACGCGGTGAGGCGGATCGGTTTTTCGGCTCGCCCAATGGAACGATTGTATCAGGTTTGAAAATTCGGCTGCGCGCACCGGTCGAGGTGCGCGCAGAGTTTGAGCATCGGCATGCCACGCTGATGGCCGAAATGCCGGGTTAAAGATGTAACCCGGCAAGCTTTAGCCACCTACGGCGCTGTGTCCGGTCTTTACACGCGTCTGGTATGTATCCCTTTGGTGCGGGGGGCGCGCTTTGGAATGTGGCGATGCGCATGACATCTGCAAGTATGAATAGCATTTCTGAAGCCCTTTCTTTGGTTTCTGGTATTGTATATAAACGGTGTTGGTTGTTTCTGAGAGTCAGAAGCATTTTCAATCTGTTAGGGAAACTAACATATGAGCCAGCTCGACTGGATGCATTTCCCACCGCTATCCGCGCTGAAATCATTCGAGGCGACGGTACGTCTGGGTGGGTTCAGCGCGGCGGCACGGGCAATGAACGTTACCCATGCGGCTGTATCACAGCAGGTGCGGGCGCTCGAGGCGCATCTGGGGGTGGCGCTGGTCCATCGTGAAGGTCGGTCACTGGGTTTCACCGCAGAAGGCAAAACGTTGGGCGAGGCTTTGACAGCTGGGTTCTTCGATATTCAGACCACGATTGCGGAAATTCAGTCCCGAAATGAGGATCGGCCTCTTTCGGTAACTCTGACGCCCGCATTTGCCACCAATTGGCTGATGCCACGGCTCGGGCGGTTCTGGGCGGAACACCCCGGCATTGCAGTATCGCTGCGGCCCGACACACAATTGATCGATCTTCAGCGCGAGGGGGTTGATCTGGGCCTCAGATATGGCCAGGGCGACTGGAGCGGCGTCACATCCCTCTTCCTGGCTTCGGCCAGATATCTGATTGTCGGCGCCCCCTCATTGCTGGGCGGCAGGTCAGACCTGAGCAAGAACGAAATTGCCAAGATGCCCTGGGTTATGGAGCAAGACTGGCCGGAACAGGCGCGTTGGATCAGTTGTTGCCTTGGGCTGGAGGCTGCAGATCTGAAGGCCACGGCTTTTCCGACCGAAGATCTGGCTCTGACGGCGGCCCGGCAGGGCTACGGTCTGCTGATCGCCAACGCGGCAGTCGTCGAAAATGACGTGAACACGGGTAAATTGCGCGTGGTCTTTCAGACCGACGACGATTCGACCGGATATTACATTGTTTCACCAACCGGCCCGCAGCGAGATGCGGCCCGGAAGTTTATTTCATGGCTCAAGAAAGTCGCTTAGAGCAGTTTGCATTTGCCCTGATTCAGGTCATGCACAAATGGCTTTAGATCGCGATGTCATCAAGTGATTTACCTGACGCCAGCACTGCCACTACCCAGCGGGGTTTGCGGCCACGTCCGGTCCATGTTTCTGATTTGTTGGCTGGGTTAGCATATTTTGGTTTTGCCGGTTTTCTTTTACGCTTGCCGGCGGTGCCGAGCAAATCATTTAGCGAATAGCCGAGAGCCTTTGCTTTGGCTTCCAGCGCCGCTATCGCTTCGCTCTTTTTGCGATCCTCATAGTCCGCCACAGCGCGGTCCACGCGCTTCTTCAGATCTACGAGTTCCTTTTTTGAAAGCTCGTCAAGGTTAATTTTCACAACTTTTCCTTTTTCTGCAGCTCTGCGTGACAATGATATATCCATTGCTCTTGATTGACATCAAGGGCCAGACCTGACCTTTTAGTCAGGTATGAAAAAATTATTTTGGGCTGCGTTTGGCCAGAATGCGCTGAAGCGTTCTGCGATGCATACTTAATCTGCGTGCTGTTTCAGAAATATTCCGGTCACAAAGTTCGTACACACGTTGGATATGTTCCCAACGTACGCGATCGGCCGACATCGGGTTTTCAGGGGGAGGTGGCAATTGATCGCCGCGCGCCACCAATGCGTTGGTAATATCATTTGCGTCGGCGGGCTTCGAAAGATAATCAATCGCGCCGATTTTAACCGCCGCAACGGCGGTGGCTATTGCGCCATAGCCCGTCAGAACCACCACGCGGCAGTCGGGGCGGATTTCGTGCAAAACCTCAACCACGTCAAGCCCGTTGCCATCCTCCAGCCGCAGATCCACCACCGCATAGGCGGGCGGGCAGCTGCGGGCCAGGGCACGACCTGCGGCCACACTTTCAGCTGTCTGAGGTAAAAATCCGCGCTTTTCCATCGCCCGCGCCAGCCGATTGACGAAAGGTGCATCGTCGTCAACCAGCAGCAGCGTCCGGTCAGTGCCCAGTTCTGCGCTGATGTCATCGGGCATTTGAGGTCTCCGGAAAAAAGGGGGGTTCTGCAGGTTTTAGGCCGATTGGCAACGGCGGTCAAATGTGCCTATTTTGCAGCTTCGATAAAACAGGCGGTACGCCTGGCGATATCTTCTGCTGTATCTTCACGTGAAAAGAATTCAGCGAAGCCGGTTTCCGGAAACATCAGATATGTCTGTGTCATGTGATCGACCAGATAATACTCATCCGATGTATCTTCGGGTACTTTGAAAAATGTCTTATAGGTCTTGGCGACATCCCTTATTTGTTCTGGTGAGCCGGTCAAACCCAACATGCGGGGATGGATATAATCTGTCCATTCTTTCAGAACCTCCGGCGTATCACGACCTGGATCGACAGAGATCATGACGGGCGTAACAGAATAGCCCATTTCCTCAAGCGCATCGACTGCTTCGGCATTCCGGGCGGTATCTGCCGGGCAGATATCTGGGCAAAACGTATAGCCAAAATAAACAAGACTGGGCCCGGTAATCACATCCCTGTCTGTAACCAAACGCGCATTTTCATCGACGAGCGCGAATGGGCCCCCTATCGTGGCGGCTCCGGCGACCTTGCTGGACCGACATTCCGCAAACCTGTCGGCACCACCGTTTCGGGTAACGGCGTAAGTCGCCACCAAACCAATTGCGACAATCGAAATGGCGGCAATTGCATAACTACGGGTTGAAACCGGCATTTTACTTTTCCTTTGACCTGCGGCTGCATTGATCGCGCATTGCACGCAGACTATCAATCCAAAGCACGGGCATGTGGTAACAGGGCATTAGATGACCTCAACGGCCGATCTTATCAAGTCTGACACACAACAAGGGCGTACCTCCCATGTAGGTTACAGTCATTGGGTCAGACTTCGCACATTGATCCTGCTGCGCTGGATGGCTGTGATCGGGCAGCTTGCCGCAATTTTCGTCGCTTGGCGTTATTATGATATCGACCTTAACTTCATCCTTTGTTTTCTGGCCGTTGGTGCGGCTGTGGTGGCAAATTTTGTCGCGATCTTCGTTTTTCCCCAGAACAGACGGCTGACCGAGATCGAGGCAATGCTGATGCTGCTGTTCGACACAGGTCAGCTGGCTGTTCTGATCTTTCTAACGGGGGGTCTGAACAACCCCTTTGCATTGTTGTTTCTGGCGCCCTCGACAATTGCTGCCACTGCCCTGCAAACCCGCGCAACGACGTTTGTTGGCCTGACGACAATTGCCCTGGTGACTCTGGTCGCGTTTGTGCATTTGCCGTTGCAGACCAAATCGGGCGAGGTCATCGCCGTTCCTGGCCTTTTTGGTTTCGGTTTCTGGCTGGCCATAGTGATTGGTGTTGTTTTTCTTGGCC
>JAOUMG010000083.1 GCA_029881635.1 Paracoccaceae bacterium
TGGCAACCCAAGCTTCGTCATATGTGACTTCGACCTTGCGCTTGGCGAACAGACCCGCCTTTGGCTTGGCCGGTTCCTTCGCCTTCTGTGGCGCAACAATTGCTTCCAAACGAGAGCCGCTGACAGCGCCAAGCGCTGCCTTTTCTTGCCCTAAAAGAGCAGTGAGGTTCACCCCGAGCGATGCTGCCGGATCATTCGATCGGCTCACCGTCATTTCGGCATGCACGCCTCCGGCCATGGCAAGAAGCACAAACATGCTTCTGGTCCAGCACTTCAGCACTGACATCCTATTTTTCCCGAATTACTTCGTCGAGCCGCAGCCCCCCAAGGCTTTGACCCGTCGGAAATAGCCGAATAAGGCCATTTCGTCTACCCCTGCACGGATTGCACCATATTTAGAACAATCAATCCGAACTATTTCGGATATGGAAACGATGCATTCATCAGGAAAACGTTTGAAGATCTTGCGCGTCAAACAGCTATTTTACAAGAGATTCTTTGGCTTTACGCGGATCAAGCAACGCGAAATGCGCCGCTGCCAACCGCGCAACCGGCACCCTGAAAGGCGAACATGAGACATAATCAAACCCGGAATTCCGGCAAAAAGCGATGGATTCTGGGTTGCCGCCATGCTCCCCACACACCGAAATCGTGATTTCAGGGCGGTTTTCACGGCCTCGGGCGCTGCCAATGAGCAAGAGTTCGCCGACGCCGTCTTCATCCAGCACGTGGAATGGGTCCTCTGGGTAGACCCCCTGGCGCACATACTCGCCCATGAAGCGTCCTGCATCATCCCGCGACAGGCCATAGGTCATCTGGGTCAGGTCATTTGTACCGAAGGAAAGGAAGGCGGCATGCTGGGCAATATCGCCCGCACGCAGCGCTGCGCGCGGGGTTTCAACCATCACGCCCAGCCGGTAGTCGAAATCGGTTCCGTATTCGGTTTTCACCGCTGCGGCTACGGCATCGATATGGGTTTTGACGATCTCGACTTCGCGTTTGGCCGATACCAGCGGGATCATGATTTCCGGCACGACCGGGGCACCGCGCTTTGACGCCTCAACTGTCGCTTCGAAAATCGCCCGCGCCTGCATGTCATAAATCTCGGGTACGGTAATGCCGACGCGCACCCCGCGCATCCCCAGCATCGGGTTGAATTCACGCAGTGCTTCAACCCGTCTCGTGACTTCGGACAAAGGCCGGTCGAGCGCCTCGGCCAGTTCGCGCATACCGTCGCGGTCCTGTGGCAAAAACTCATTCAGCGGCGGATCGAATAGCCGGATGCAGACCGGCAGGCCCGCCATGATGTCAAATAGCGCGATAAAGTCGCCGCGCTGCATCGGCAACAGACGGTCCAGCGCAACTTTGCGATCCTTGGCGGTATCGGCAAAGATCATTTCGCGCATCACAGTCAGCCGGTCTTCGTCAAAGAACATGTGCTCCGTGCGGCACAGGCCAATACCTTCCGCCTCGAACATCCGGGCGGTGCGGGCATCATCGGGCGTATCGGCATTGGCGCGCACACCAATATCGCGGACATTGTCAGCCCAGTGCAAAAGCGTGGTGAACCATTCATCAAGCGCCGGTTCCAGCATGTCGGCGGCCCCTGCCAAAACCTCGCCATGGCTGCCGTCAACGGTGATGACATCCCCCTCGCGAAAAACCCGGCAGCCCTTGGCCGTCAGCGTCTTGTCGCGCATGTTCAGGCTGATGTCCGACGCCCCAACGATGCAAGGCAGGCCCAAACCGCGCGCGATCACCGCAGCATGGCTGGTGACGCCGCCACGCTCGGTCAGAACCGCCACGGCGGCATGCATGCCGCGAATATCTTCGGGTGCGGTTTCGCGGCGCACCAACACACAACGTTCATCCCGTGCGGCACTGGCCTGGGCGGCAGCCGAGGTAAAGACAATCTTGCCGGTGGCGGCGCCAGGGCTGGCGGGAATGCCGCGGGCGAATTGGTCGCGCGGCCCGCGCGGGTCGATCTGGTAGTGCAGAAGCTCTGACAAGGCGCGCGGCTCGATCCGCAAAATCGCCTCGTCACGGCTGATGACCGCATCATTGGCCAGCGTCACGGCAACGCGCACCGCCGCCCGTGGCGATTTGGGAACCGTGATCGCATCGATCACTTTCAGCACACCGTTTTCCAGCGCGAATTCGACCTGCATCTCTTCGCGCAGGCGGGTGCGGCAGACGGCGCAATGCTTCTTGAGGGCGGCAAAGACCTCGGGTGCTGCCTCTTCCAGCGAATGGCCCCGTTTGTCGCGCACCAGATACAGCGTTTCAGCCGTTTCGGGATGGGCGGGGTTGATCCCCTTGAAACGCCCGGTCACCTGCGGTGCCCCCGTCACGCTTTCGATCAGCTGGATCGTGCCCGACCCCGACAGGCCGGGTCCGACGCGCATCGCCATGTCCTGCACCAGCAATCCCAGTGCGGCATCCTGCGGCGCGCCCTTGGCTTCACGCAGCAACCGCGCGGTCGTGCCTTCCCAAGCCCGCGCCATCGACCGCAAAACTTCGGCCAACTGGCGGGCGATGGACTGCGGAAATTCTTCATCCGTCTCGGATTCGTAGGCAGCCAGCACCGCGGCAAGGGCCGAGCTTGATGGCCCCGCAGAAAACATATCGGGGTCGAGCCGCGCCACATGAATGGCGTAGGATTGCACAAATCCCAAGTAAAGCGCATCGGCCAGTTCGTTACCATGCTTTTGGGCAAGTTCCGCGTGCTTGGCCGCGTTCATGCCGACATTCAGCAGGGTTCCCGGCCCGCCCCAGTCAGGGTTGGCCGGGCTGGAGCGGACCGACACCAGCGGTGCTGCGCCAAATATCTTGGCCAGCTTGGCGGTATCGGGCATCTGACCCGCTGCGATGGCGCGCACGGAATCGCAAGACAGCGCCACAGTCCTTGGCACCGGCAATTCCAGCCGGATCAGGCGCTGCAGGCATTTCGCCCGCCAACCATGCCGATCCGCATCGATCGCCGTTGCGGGCGCGATTTCGGTAAAATCGGCAAAATCCGTGTGTTTCTGCACTGCGGCAATCCTTTTGTTGTGGTGCAGCATACGCGCGTTGTGATTCGGGGCAAGGAAAACAGCGGTCCTAGCCTCCGGTTCCTGCGGGGACGGGATATTTTTGCCAATAAAGGCCGGATCAGCCGTCGATCTTGGTCAGGTCGGCAACAGAAAGGCATATCTTGCGGATGCGCGACAGCAGGTTGAGCCGGTTGCGCCGCACGACTTCGCTGTCGGCATTGACCTGCACTGCCTCAAAAAACGCATCAATCGGCGCACGCAGGGCGGCCATTGCCGTCATCGCCGCGCCGAAATCCTCTTTTGCCATCGCAGGCTCAATCGCCGCCTCGGCGGCGTCAAGGGCGGCAAAAAGTGTGCGTTCAGCAGGGTCTTCGGCAAATTTCACGTCGGCACCGTAGGAATATTCGACCCCGTCCTTTTCCTCGGCCTGGGTGAGGATATTGTTCGCCCGCTTGAAGCCTTGCAGGAGGTTGGTGCCGTCATCGGTCTTGAGGAACGCGCCAAGCGCCTCGGCGCGCTTGACCAGCAGCGTCAGGTCGTCATTGCCGGGCATGGCAAGGCAGGCGTCGATGACGTCATGGCGAATGCCCTCGTCGCGCAGATGGACCTTGAGGCGGTCGTGGAAGAAGGCGAGGAGGTCGGGAATGAAGGCGCTAGGCAGGTACCGCAGCGTGGCGAGGACAACTGACTTGCCATCTTGAATGAACTGAATCTTGTACCGCTTCTCTGAAATAAATTTGTCTGCCTCAGGGGTGTCGGCGCAAGTGACAGAGAATTCGTAACCGCCTGAGAAATCGGGAAAGGACGAGAGGAATTGGCGGGCGCGCAATTCAGTACCTGCCTTCGATTCCACAGGAACGGCTTCATGGAGAACAAAGAAATTGAAACGCTCTTGGAGCTGTCCAAGGTGGACTCTCCAACAACTCTCGATCAGTGATTCAACGCTTATCCGTAGCTCATTCCTCAACACCAACCGGATCACCCCCAGCGCCGCCCGCCGCAGCGCGAAGGGGTCCTTCGACCCCGTGGGCTTCTCGTCAATCGCCCAGAAACCGGTCAGCGTGTCGATCTTGTCGGCGAGGGCGACGGCCACTGCTACTGGAGCAGTTGGAACGAAATCGGACGGACCCAAGGGCTGGTAATGTGCGCGGCAAGCGTATGCCACTGCCTCCTGCAACCCGGCCTCTCGAGCGTAGTACATTCCCATCGTGCCTTGAAGTTCGGGGAACTCCCCCACCATCGCCGATTGCAGGTCAGCCTTGGCCACCCGCGCGGCCTCTGCCGCAAGGTCGGGTTTCGCGCCAACCAAGGGTGCGATTTCGCGCGCCAGCGCCTCGATCCGGTCGATGCGGTCCTTCTGGCTTCCCAGCTTGTTGTGGAAGGTGACATTGGCCAGCCCTTCGGCCATACCTTCGAGACCTGCTTGAGAAATCGTTCGCAAATCATTGTCCCAAAAGAATTTAGCATCACTCAGCCGCGCTGACAGAACCTTCTGATTGCCGGCAAGGATCGTGGCGCCCTGATCTGCGGTTTCGGTATTGGCGACGGTCACGAAACCTTCGATCTGCCCGGTCTTCGGGTTGTGCACGGAAAAGAATTTCTGGTGCTCACGCATCGAGGTCTGCAAAACCTCGGGCGGCAGATCGAGGAAGGCGCCATCAATCCGGCCCATCAGAACCACGGGCCATTCGACCAGCCCGGCAACTTCGCCAAGCAGGCCCTTGTCCTCGACCAGTTCCAGACCTGCCGCGAAGGCCGCATTGGTGGCGTCGTTCCAGATATGTTGGGCGCGTTCCTCGGCGTCCAGCATCACCTTGGCGCGCTTGAGCTTCGCCGCGTAATCATCAAAGGAACTTACAGAAAATGCCTCTGGTGCAAGAAACCGGTGGCCACGCGTGGTATTGCCCGAAGTGATGCCGTCGACATCCAGCGGTACGATCTCTGCCCCGCCCTCATCGCTCAGGATGCAGAGGATCGAATGCAGGGGCCGCACCCAGCGCAAGCTGCCCGCACCCCAGCGCATCGATTTGGGCCAAGGAAAATTGCGGATCGTGGATTCCAGCACCTCGGCAACAATTTCCGCTGCCTTGCGGCCCGGCTTTTTCATCACCGCGAAATAGACCTGGCCCTTTTTGTCGTCGCGCCGTTCCAACTGGTCCAGCGTCAACCCGGTCGAGCGCAAAAACCCCTGCACAGCTTGGTCAGGGGCCGACGTTGACGGCCCTTTGCGTTCCTCGACCTGTGCAGCACTTTGCGCGCTCAGCCCCTGCACCGTCAGCGCCAGCCTGCGCGGCGTGGAAAACGCCCCTGCCGAGGCATAGGTCAGACCGGCGGCCACCAGCCCGTCGGTCATCATCTTGCGCAGGTCATCGCGGGCGCGGGCCTGCATCCGGGCGGGGATTTCCTCGGAAAACAGTTCTATGAGCAGATCGGCCATGCTATTTATCCGCGCTTTCGTTCAACTGGTGCCAGGCAAAGGCCCGGCCATCGGGATAGACAGCAACCACGCGGTCCACGCCGGGGTGAATGTCAGGCTCCGACATGAATGCCAGCGCCGCACCTGCTTCCAGATCGGCGCCAATACGGGCTGCATCAAAGCAGGAAAACCATCCGGGCGCATTCAGGGGCGTCGGGGTCTCATATTCTGAATAGGTTTCGGTCAGGGTGGCCAGCGACGTTGGCGTGGTAAAGCAGCCGCGAAACCGTAGGGGTGAGCTTTCAGCGTCAATCCCTTGAAAGTTATCTACTAAAATCGGTTCTGAAGGGCCTGCTAATGGTGTCAGCCGAATGACCGCCGCCGGGGCGGATACCTCCACCGGTCGATAGAACGCATAGACCTGCACATAATAAAGCGCGGCCCCCGCCGCCAAAGCCGTCAGCACAAGAACCCCCGCGATAATCTTGCCATTCACGCTGCCGCCCCGCCTGCATCGGTCACCACAAACGCATCGGCGCAGGCCTTGGCAAGGGCCCGGACCCGGCCAATATAGGCCTGCCGTTCGGTGACCGAAATCACGCCCCGCGCGTCGAGAAGGTTGAAAAGGTGGCTGGCCTTGATGCACTGGTCATAGGCAGGATGCGCCATGATGATCCGGCGCCCGGCACCGTCGGTGGCATCAGCAGCCAGGATGCGCGCGCATTCGGCTTCGGCATCTTCAAAATGCTGCAACAGGATGCCGGTATCGGCCTGATCAAAGTTCCAGCGGGAATATTCCTGTTCGGTCTGGCGGAAGATGTCGCCATAAGTCAGCGGGATCGGCGCATCAGGGTCGTTGAACGGCATATCCATGACGTGATCGACACCCAGCACATACATCGCCAGCCGTTCAAGACCATAGGTCAGCTCGCCCGAAACAGGGGCACAGTCATGCCCGCCGACCTGCTGGAAATAGGTGAACTGGGAAACTTCCATCCCGTCGCACCAGACCTCCCAGCCAAGGCCCCATGCACCCAATGTCGGGCTTTCCCAGTCATCCTCGACAAACCGGATGTCATGCAGCGACGCATCTACCCCGATAGCGGCCAACGACCCCAGGTAAAGGTCCTGCAAATCGGGCGGCGAGGGTTTGATGATGACCTGATACTGGTAGTAATGCTGAAGCCGGTTGGGGTTTTCGCCATAGCGCCCGTCAGTCGGGCGACGCGACGGCTGCACATAGGCCGCAGCCCATGGCCTTGACCCCAAGGCGCGCAGGGTTGTCGCCGGGTGAAAGGTACCTGCCCCGACCTCCATGTCGTAAGGCTGCAGCATCGCACAGCCCTTTGCCGCCCAATAAGTTTGAAGGCGCAGAATGATCTCTTGAAAGGAGCGTGGGGCGGAAAGGGTCATGACGTGCCTGTATCGGGGAAGCGCGTTCTCAATAGGCAACAGCGTCGGGGTGGTCAATCGGCGTCCAATGGTTTTTGGCGTGACGCCGCGTGTCATCCTGTTAGGTTCGGTAACGGATTCGCTGCGACAGGACATTTGGAAAGGTAAAGATTGATGAGACCGGCTTTTGAGTGGGCTTTGAGGGTACTCAGCCTGACCGTCATATTATGTGCTGGCGTTGCAGCCTATGCTCAGGAAACCTGGGTCCAGATAGAAGCCGTGTCAACCCTGAGCGAAGGCGAAGAGCGCGCACGCGCCTATGCCGGCGTTTTTCCGAATGTCAGCGGCTTTCAGATGCCGACCGGTTGGTATGCCGTGGTCCTTGGACCCTACACTCCGGAGGATGCTGCCAGTGCACTTGGCCTATTGCGCAGTGAACGGCTCATCCCCGGTGACAGCTACATTGCCGCCACCAGCAGTTACCGGCAGAGATTCTGGCCTTCGGGAACCTCCACAGCCGCTCCTACCGTGACCGAAGAGCCAACAGCAACCGCTGCCCTTCCGGCCCCTGCTGCCACAGTTCTTGTCGAGACTGAAACCCCCGCCGAGGCACGCCGT
>JAOUMG010000084.1 GCA_029881635.1 Paracoccaceae bacterium
CATCGTCCAGGATCGCGCACCCTCTTTCAGCGCAGGTGGGTTGGGCGTATCCGGTGTCCAGCCTTGGGATTCTTGCGCGGACATGATGCCTTTGCGGTAGATTGGTACCATGTCGCACAATTCCGGATGTATTCCGGGGCAATGCAGGCATTCGTTGTAGTTTTCCCAGAATATCTTCCAGTTGCAGTCAATGTCCTTAACCAGTGTATGACCCGTGATCAGGCTGTCCATTGGCCAGTTCGCAAGGGCGTTCAGACCCAGATCGGGAGTAAGATCACGGGGTTCATTTGCCAGGCAGACAAAGAGGAAACCGTTCCAGATACGTGTCTGCGCGCCGTAAAGCCCGTGATCAGATTTACGAAAATCCTCCGTCGGCGTGGCATGGGCGAGCGAGATCAGGTTGCCATCGGTGTCATAGGACCATGCGTGATACGGACAGGTGATCAGTTTGCCGAGCGGTTGCTCGTTCTTGATGCAGAGTTCTGATCCCCGGTGGCGGCAGGTATTGTGAAACGCAGTGATCTTGCCTTTGCCGTCCTTGCATAGGATCAGGTTTTCGCCTGCAACACTGATGCGGCGCATGGTTGCACGAGGCAGGTCATTCACACGCCCGACATAGACCCAGTTATTTGCCCAGATCGCCTGCTGTTCGCGGTGATACCATTCGGCATCGTAATAGGCTTGGGCTTCCAACCCGAGGGGGCAGTTGTCAAGCAGGGGTGACTTTGGATGGCGATGTTCGGTCATGGCAATATATCAATAGTTTCCTGGGGGAGTTGCACGTCTTCGAGCGGGGTTGAAAAAGGGGCGGGGGGTCACTTTCGCCCTTAACATCAGCTTTGCATATTGAAGTTCCCGCAAGGCGTAGACTTCGACCCAAAGGTTGTCGCTCTTCTGGTCGTGATAGGGCCGCAGCAACTGCGCAATGGCAATGTTGCGTTTGGTTGCAGGGGACCAGGTGGCGGCAGTGATGTGGCCGACTTCACGTTTCTTGTCGTGATAGATGATCGAGCCTTCGGTCGATACATTGCTGTCAATGTCCAGCCCGACGAGCGCCCATTTCGAGGTGCTACCATTGCGTTCCGCAACCAGAGCCCTGCGGCCATTGAAATGCCCCTTATCCCAATCGATCATCCAGTCGAGCGCCATTTCAAATGGCGAACGAACACGATCTTCCCGCAGGGCCTGGTGGGCGGGGATGAAATCTGCATTCGCGACGATAAATCCCGCCTCAATACGCGCCGTGTCCAGCGCATGGGTGCCAATAGGACGGATGCCCCAAGGCGCGCCCGCCTCCATCAACTTATCCCAAAGCGAGACGGCATGGTCCGGCGCGATCCAGAGTTCATAGCCAAGATCACCGGTAAAGCCCGTGCGTGAAACCGTCAGCTCACCGCCGTCGAAGGCAAAGCGGGCCATCCGGAAGGGTTTCAACGCTTTGACGTCGAATCCCGCTGCGTTCAAAACCGATGCCGAACAGGGCCCCTGCAGCGATAGTGCCGCGATTTCTTCGGTGATCTCCGCAACCGCCACGTCGAAGCCTGCCGCCGTATCGAGCAGCCATGGAAGGTGGCGTTCCTGACAGCAAAGCATGTACTCTGTATCTGCCCATCGAAATAATGTGCCGTCATCCAGTAACTTGCCCTCATCATCGCACCAGGCTGTGTAATGCACGCTTCCCACTGCCAGTATCGCGGCATTGCGGATGGTCAGGCGGTTCAGATAGGCGCCTGCATCAGCGCCGGATATGCGGTATTTGACCATCGGGCACAGGTCATAAAGACTGGCAGAATTGCGGATGGCAGAATATTCCATCTCCCCATCGCTAAGTTCCAGCGCGGTCGTATAGCCACCCCAGGCCGCCCATTTGTTCAAAACATTCGCCTCAGCAACGCGCGAATGGAACGGCGTTTGCCGCAGTGGTGTTTTGAAATGGAGCCTTGGATCCGTCATGACCGCCCCCGTGACAAAATCCGCTCAGCCGCGTTCCATCCCGGCGCTCCGGAAACGCCGCCACCGGGGTGGTTTCCGGCGCCGGCCAGCCAAAGCCCGGCAATCGGCGTCGAATATTGGGCAACGGCCGGAAACGGGCGCAAAAACAGCATCTGCTCCACCGCCAATTCGCCATGATGCCAGTTACCCCCCGCCATGCCGTAACGATCTTCGATGTCATAAGGCATAAGGAAGTCACTGTGTTCGATCAGAGCCCGGATGCCCGGTGCGTGATCTTCCAATACGGATAGCGTATTTTCGAGCATGGCGTTTCGGGCGCTTTCCTTGCCATCCTTCGGCTCATGAGGGGCAAACTGAACGATGGCTGAAAGCACATGATGGCCGTCTGGCGCATGGCCTGCCTCAAAAGCCGACGGCAGGATGATTTCCATTACGGGACGCGTTGGCACTTCTCCATATTTGACCGCATTGAAAGCGTCTTCGACAGAACGGATCGAGGGTGCGATGACGAGGCGCGACCGCAAATTCGCGCCGCGAAAATCCGGCGTCCCTTTCAAAGCCAGATGCAGTTTGGCAGCCCCACCACGTGACCTGATGTTCCGAGTGCGATTGGCAAAGCCTGTATCGATATGACGGGGACCGACGAGGTCAAGAAAAGTCGTCTTTGGATTGATTGCCGAAATGACTGTAGTTGCTGAAATTTCTTCACCGGAAGCCAGTGCGACACCGGTCGCGCGGTCATTCTCGACGATAATCCGTTCGACCATTGCACCTGATTTCAGTTCTACTCCGGCAGTTTTGGCGGATTGGATCATTGCCGTAGCAACTGAACCCATGCCAGAGCGTGGTAGCGCAGTGGCGCCGCGTTTGCCCGATATTTCGCCGGACAGCCGGTTCAGGTACAAGAACAGCGAATTGGGCGAACGCGGTCCCATCCAAGCCCCCAACACGGTATCAAAGGCAACAAGCCCGCGCAGACGGTCATCGGCCAGATCGTCTTCAAGCACATCGGCGATGTTGATCAATGCCAGGCGCAGGAATTCACGGAATTCATCACGCCCCAACCGCCGGAGACCGAGGCCGAGCTGGGCGAGTTTCAAATACTGGTTTCCGCTTTCCTTGGCGAGGCGGGGCGGTGTCATGGCACGAAATGGGGCCAGCGCGCCCGCAAACCCCATCAACCTTTTGCGCAGACCCTGCCAGGCAGTGCGGTCCGCATCCGATATCAAACCACTGATCGTATCCCCGGCAGCACCGGTCAGAACCAGATGATTGCCGTCAAGGGCAAGGGCGGTTGAAGGAATGTTCCGATCAACAAAACTCAGGCCGTGATCCGCCAGTTTCATTTGTGTTTCAACACGCGGGTCAAGATGCGTCAGCAGATGGGACAGGCAGGGACTGCGATAACCGGGCCAGGGGTCGGTTTCGGCGGTGCTGCCACCCAGCTTGTCGCGACCTTCGATCACCAGCACCCTTTGTCCGGCTTGCGCCAGTCTGGTAGCACAGGCGAGCCCATTGGTGCCGCCGCCGATTACGATGGCATCAAAGGACGGCATAGGCATCACTCATGTCCGTTGGCACGCGAATATCGCGCAGAATCTCGGCAGCGGCATTTCGGCCCGGTGCCCCCATCACACCGCCACCGGGGTGAGTGGACGAGCCGCAGATCCACAGGTCCTTGATTGGTGAACGGTATTGCGCGTAGCCCGGTACCGGCCGATTGAACAAAAGCTGGTCGAAGGTCAGTTCGCCCTGAAAAATATTGCCTTCGGTCAGCCCAACCTCTGCCTCCAGTTCGCGCGGGGTGCGGATTTCGGCATGCAGGACCAGATCCTTGAAGCCGGGCGCATAGTCATCAATCTGGTTTATGCATGTCTGACCAAAGGCATCGCGGTCCGCGTCGGTCCAGTCCTGCCCTTCGATCTTTGGCGGGGCATATTGCACGAAACAGGACATGAAATGCTTGCCCGGTGGCGCCATGGTCGGGTCGATCATCGTCGGGATCATGACGTCCTGGAAGGGATCGCGGCTGAAATGTCCCGCCTTCCAATCGTCATAGGCGCGCTCCATCCGCTCAATACTGTCGGTGAAATGCAGATCACCCTTATACATGGGCGAACCTTCGGGCAGGGCGGTGAATTTCGGGGCCGCGTCCAGCGCGATGTTCAGTTTGCCTGACGATCCCCGGATTTTGAAGTTCCTCACTTGTTTTACGAATGAGGCTGGCAATTCGGCTTCGTCGACATGTTTCAAGAAGGTTCGCTTCACGTCCATGTTGGAGATGACGCGCTTGGCTCTGATCTCTTCACCGTCGTCCAACGCGACGCCAACGGCCTGGCCATTCTGGACCAGTACCTTTTCGACACCTTTGCCCACGCGAATTTCGCCCCCCGAATCCGTGAGCGAAGCGCTTAGCGCCGCAGTGATCGACCCCATTCCACCACGGGCATAACCCCATGCGCCGACATTACCGTCCACGTCGCCCATGTAGTGATGCAACAGCACATATGCCGAACCCGGCGACATGGGCCCGAGGGCAGTACCGATAATGGCCGAAACAGCGAGATAGGCTTTGACCACTGGATTTTCGAAATACTCATCGAGGAAATCGGAAATCGACATCGTCCAGAACCGGATCATTTCGTAGATTTGGGATTCGGACAGGTCAAAAGTCTTTTTGCCAAGCCATGCCAGTTCTGCCAGATCGCGCGGCCTGAAACGTGCCGGATCGGGCGGTGTCCGCATCAGCAGCGGCCGTATGAAGCGGCAATGCCGGAACACATCGCGCGAATAGGGATCGTAAGCTTCGGCATCGCGGGGGCTGTGACGGGAAAATTCCCGACGGTTGGCCTCATGGTCGCGAAAAATCGCGAGGTATCCGCCATCACGCGTCATCACGGCACCGCCCTCATAGGGCAGAACCTGAAGCCCATATTTGGGCAGCTCCAGATCGCGCATGATCTCGGGGCGGAAAAGGGAGCTGACATAGGAACAGTTGGAATAGGTAAATCCCGGATGGAGCGACCGTGAAACAGCCGCCCCGCCGACCCAGTCATTCTTTTCGACCACGACCACCTTCAACCCGGCGCGGGCAAGGTAACAGGCTGTCACCAAACCGTTGTGACCAGCGCCGATGATGATGGCGTCGTAGTTCATGCAGGTTTCGCTTCTGCTTCGAAATGCTCCAATGTCAGGTCAACTGCCATTTCCACGGCTTTGAGCGTGTCCTTCAGGCAAGCGGCGTCTTTGGCATGGGCTTCACAGATGAACCAGGGTTCGCGGCTGTCGGGTTCGCAAATGATCCCAAGATCATGAAGGAAATAGGCCATCTGGTCGTAGAATGAGTAATCGGACTTCTTCCACGCCCGGTAGTTGTCCGGCGCTTTTTCTGCAAAGAACAAGCCGAACATTGATGAATGCCCTGCGTAGGAATGGGCAATACCCCGATGGTTGAGGATCTCCGAAATCCCCTTCTTCAGAGCTTCGCCATATGCTGCAATAGTCTCAAGCGCGGGCGTTTCATCCAGAATGCGCAGGCATTCCTCGGCGGCGGCTAGTGAAACGGAATGGGCGGTGTAGGTACCGCCATGGGCTGCGCCGCCATATCCGAAGGTGCGCATGATTTCCTCACGACCGGCGACCACGGCGATTGGATAGCCATTGGCCATGGCTTTCGCGAAAGTGCAGATGTCAGGGGTTACACCGTATAGCGACTGTACGCCGCCCTTTGCCACGCGGAACCCGGTCTTGACCTCATCGATGATCAGCAAAACGCCGTAGTCATCGCATAGTTTCCGGGCGAGCCGGACATATTCCGTAGTTGCCGCGATACCGCAGCAGTTGCCCTGAATAGGCTCAATCAGCATCGCGGCCATGGTGTTGCCGTACCGCTTGAACGTATCTTCCAGTCGCTGAAGATTGTTCATGGGCACCAGATGGGCCAGTGTTTTCAGTTCTTGCGGAATACCTTTGGAATAGGACACCACTTCGGGATCACGATTTGATTTTTGATCCCAATCTTCCACATTGGCCATCCACATGGCTGCGTCGAAAAGCCCGTGATAACCGCCCTCCACCAGAAGATAGCTGTCGCGCCCGGTATGGGCGCGGGCGAGCCGCAGGGCCGCCATTACCGCCTCAGTTCCGGAGTTGGAAAACCGTACAAGGTCGACACCGGGAACCATTTTGGCAATTCGGTCCGCCACGATCATTTCGCGTTCGGTTGACAGGGCGAAAACACCGCCGACATCCATCCCCTTGCGGGCCGCCGCGTCGACGCGATCGTCGGCGTATCCTAAAATCGCCGGGCCATAACCGAGCCGATAGTCTACATAGGCATTCCCATCGACATCCCAGATGCGACCGCCTTTACCGTGATCCACATAGATCGTCCTGTCATCACCCCAGTAGCGAAAGGTTGAGGAAACCCCCAGCGGCAGGCGGGTGATCGCTTTTTTAAACTGGGCATTAGAGTTGGTTAGGTTCCGTGTCGGCAGGGCACGCATTGTCTGGTCCTTTGAATTTAGGGCGGGAGCCTGGGCGCATCTATCCCTTTGGGATCGGCCAGCTTGCCGCCTTCGGTCCTATCCAGCCAGATATTGACTGGGCTGTCAATCAAAATGTTGATTGTCAATTCAGTCAAAATAGGGTTCATCTGATCCCAACACTCATTTAAGGTGTGGCAGGGCATTCATTTGCCACCCGGAACGGCAGGATTTTCAATGACCGAGTCCAAGCAAAAAGCCGAAGCGCCACCAGCACCGCGCAAGCTAAGCCGCGAAGCCCGGCGCCAGCAGTTGATCGAGTCGACGATTGAAACATTGGCGGTCAGGGGGTTTGCACGCACGACCCTGACTGATGTTGCCAAGCATGCAGGCCTGTCGCATGGCCTGGTCAATTTCCATTTCGAGACTAAAGACAAGCTTTTGACTGAAACATTGCTGTATCTGGCAGAGGAATACCGACTGAACTGGACCACAGCGATGGCGGCAGCAAAACCAGACGTCTCACATCAACTTGAAGCTATGCTGAAAGCGGATTTCAACCCGGCCATCTGCACCGCGTCTCGATTGTCTGCCTGGTGCGCATTCTGGGGCGAAGCACAATGCAGACCTATGTATCAGGATCAGTGCGGATCAAACGATGCAGCTTACAATGCGTTGCTTGAAAGCCTATGCGCCCAGTTAAACGAGGAGACCGGGCGTTGTGCTAATCCTGAGCGTGTGGCCCGCGTCTTGCGGGTCACGACCGAAGGTGTTTGGCTCGACATGATGACGATGAACACCCCCTACATACGCGAAGAGGCGCAACGCACCGTCTTCACCTGTGCAGCAGCCTTTTACCCGGACACATTTACAGAAGACGGGCTTAAATAGGGGGGACAAGAATGGGTCACAACCATCTGGAACTAATCGGACAAATTGGCGAGTACTGCGATATATTCAATGTCTGT
>JAOUMG010000085.1 GCA_029881635.1 Paracoccaceae bacterium
GGATCATCACCCAGGCTTCGGTCGCATCCGCGAAAAGATGCGAATTGCCGCCGTAACTTGCCTCGCCATGTTCGGCAATCAGTGCGGCACAAACCTCAACCGCCTCACGCGCCGTTCCGGCCCGCTCCAACGCAACCCGCGCAAGGTCGCTATAGTTCAGCCCGCGCTGATCCTTTGGCGTCATCGCGATCAGCGCATCGCGCGATGTTGACCAGACGTCGCGCACGGCCACACCCTTTTCGTTCAGCCCGCCATTGGTGATCGGCGCCGGAACGCCAAGGTAATAGGAATAGCTCACGCGAATATGGCGATAGGTATGCGCGGCCTGGGCGATCTCGCCCCTCTGGCCCGGCATATCCGCCTCAGGCCCGACCCCGATCCCCATCATCGTCCCCGGCGCATGATCCAGCCCCGGCACAATCTCCAGCCAGTGCGAAGACGGCTCATCGCCATAGCCCCCCAGCCAGGCATGGCCGGTCCGGCTGTGATTGCTGCCGATATAAATGGCATAGCTCATCTGTGGCCTTCCCCCTCGGTACTCGCGGGTTTTTCCGGCAGAGTGCCTGTTTTCCGGCCCGGGTCAATGTCCTGCCACGTCAGGCGACCGTCCCATGGCAACCGGGGCCCATGGCGCGCAATTAGGATGATTGCCCTTTTCGGTCATCTTGACTAGATCGGGGGCAACTTCTGAACTCAAAGGACACCCCATGGCCAGCTATCAATACGTCTACCACATGGATGGCGTCTCCAAGACCTATCCCGGCGGCAAGAAATGTTTCGAAAACATCCGCCTGAACTTCCTCCCCGGCGTCAAGATCGGTGTCGTCGGCGTCAACGGCTCGGGCAAATCCACACTCCTGCGGATCATGGCCGGCATGGACAAGGATTTTCAGGGCGAGGCCTGGGCCGCCAAAGGCGCCCGCGTCGGCTATCTGCCGCAAGAACCCTATCTCGACCCCAAGCTTACCGTGCGCGAAAACGTCATGCTGGGCGTGGCCGCCAAACAGGCCATCCTCGACCGCTATAACGAGCTTGCCATGAACTACTCGGACGAAACCGCCGATGAGATGGCCGAATTGCAGGACCAGATCGACGCCGCCAACCTCTGGGACCTCGACAGCCAGGTCGATATCGCCCTCGAAGCGCTGCGCTGCCCGCCTGACGATGCCAATGTCGCAACCCTGTCAGGCGGGGAACGCCGCCGGGTCGCGCTCTGCCAGCTTCTGCTCGATGCGCCCGACATGCTGCTGCTTGATGAACCGACCAACCACCTTGATGCCGAAACCGTCGCCTGGCTGCAAAAGCACCTGATCGACTACAAGGGCACCATCCTGATCGTCACCCATGACCGCTACTTCCTTGATGACATCACAAGCTGGATTCTCGAACTCGAACGGGGCCGCGGCATTCCCTATGAGGGCAACTATTCCGCATGGCTTGAACAAAAAGCCAAGCGCCTCGCTCAAGAGGCGCGCGAAGACAAATCCCGCCAGAAGGTGATGGAGCGCGAGCTTGAATGGATCCGCGCCGGGGCCAAGGCACGCCAGGCCAAGCAAAAGGCCCGGATCAACGCCTATGAGAAAATGGCCGACACGTCGGAACGTGAACGCGTGGGCCGCGCCCAGATCATCATCCCCAACGGCCCCCGCCTCGGCGGCAAGGTGGTCGAGGTGGAAAACCTCAAGAAACACATGGGCGACAAGCTTCTGATCGAGGATCTGAGTTTCACCATCCCGCCCGGCGCCATCGTCGGCATCATCGGCCCCAACGGCGCGGGCAAGACCACGCTGTTCAAGATGATCACCGGTGATGAAAAGCCCGACAGCGGCTCGATCACCCTTGGCGACACGGTGCAGCTATCCTATGTCGACCAGTCCCGCGATGATCTCGACCCCAATCACAACGTGTGGGAGGCGATCACCGACAGCCTCGACATCGTGGTTCTGGGCGATGCCGAGGTGAATTCCCGCGCCTATTGCTCGGCCTTCAACTTCAAGGGCTCGGACCAGCAGAAAAAGGTCGGCCTCCTCTCGGGCGGCGAACGCAACCGCGTCCACATGGCGCGGCTCCTGCGTTCGGGCGGCAATGTCTTGCTGCTCGACGAACCGACCAACGACCTTGACGTCGAAACCCTGCAAGCCTTGGAATCCGCCATCGACGACTTCGCCGGCTGCGCCGTCATCATCAGCCACGACCGCTTCTTCCTCGACCGCCTCTGTACGCATATTCTGGCCTTCGAGGGCGAGGCCCATGTCGAATGGTTCGAAGGCAACTTCGAGGCTTATGAGGAAGACAAGATCAGGCGGCTCGGGCCGGATAGCGTGGAGCCGAAGCGGGTGAAGTACAAGAAGTTTACGAGGTAGATCAAATGAAGCTATTGGCCGCTGTCGTTGTCTTCGTCATCGGTGCAGTTTACCCGGAGTTGGCAACTGCACAGCAGGATACTGGGATCGACTTCGCCAACATGCCAGTTGGCTGTCGCTGGGAGCGGAAGCTGTCCAATGGTCAGGTCTGGAACGAAGAGTTCACTGGCCGCAAAGGCAGTGTATACGTCGTCCGCGCCACCAATGCGAAAAAACCATCCGAGTTTGTTAGCTCGACCGAATTCAATCTTGAGGGTCATCGCGTCAAGCTGACTTGGGCTAATGGTAGTTGGTCAACGTTCACACCATTCAGTTGCTTCGCTGTCGTTGGCAAGTGCACGTACGTTTATGAAAACTCTGACAAAAGACGGGACGAGATACGCTCTGTCGCGAAGCTAAGGGGCAATGTTCTCACAACTCGATCCTCTGTGGGTGAGACCAACTTCGGCGATGAACAGACCAAGCTTGGTCCATTCCGCGTTTGGATCAGCAACAGATCGCCCAACTACTGGACCAAAGTTACCAAATTCGAACGGTGCGGTCTTTCTCCTTCTTCTTGATCAAGCAAGCCGTAGGGTGCGTGCTCGCACGCACCATTCCCCAACCCAATCCCCGTCCGAACCGGCTAATATCGGTGGGTGACATCACGCACCCTACGCCCCCACCCTTTCGGCACAATGGTGCGTGAAATCACGCACCCTACCAACGTCCCAAAGTGATCTCCCGGTGAATTGACGAATACGGCCACTCCTCGGGCCGTTCGACGAACCCATGCTTGACCGGGTTCATGTGGCAATAGCGGACATGGGCGGCGTAATCCGCCTCATTGCGGATATGATGCTCCCAAAACCGGCGCTGCCAAATTGCCCGCTCCCGCTTATTCTGGCGTAGGCCGGGCTTCAGCCCGGCATATTGACCAGATCGAACGACGGGCAATTCTGTCGGAAGGGGAGCCGGGCTGAAGCCCGGCCTACGCTCGGCCTCGCGCAATGACATGGTGAACCGCGCCTTGATGGCACCCCACCGCGTCGAAAAATCCCGGTCCCCGTCGGGTAATGTCCAAACGCAATGCAGATGGTCCGGCATCACCACCCATGCGTCAATGCCGAACGGCCTCTCGCCCCTTGTCGCTGCCACCGCCTCGCGCAGTCGCCCGACCTCATGCACCAGCAAATCCGATCCGCGCCGCGCCAATGCGACAGTGAAAAACACCGATGCGCCGGGGGCGCGGGGGCGAAGGTATCGTGACATGCCCCCGCAGCCTGCCCCGTTCAGGGTTAACGGCGCCTGAACGCCCTCTGCGCGCGCCCATCCGGGCCAAGCGTCCGCGCCGTTAACCATTTGCCCCTGCGCACGCCGCGTTAACCTGATACCCGGCCGCCATTTGTCGGGACGGATGCGGGACGGCTGCGGGACGCGGGCGGGACAGAGGGCAGACGGGCATTCCGGGCCAAAACCCCTTGTTAACCGCGGTATCCGGCGCGGATGGCGATCCTGCGGCCCCCGTCACCGTCCGCCCCGTCAAGACATCGTTCATCATCATGAACGCCCCCCCGTCCCGGCTGTTGATTCACATCAACGCGCCCCCCCATCCGACCCGTCATCCTGTGGTGCATGTTTCAAACGAGGGGAAAACCATCATGTTCAAATCCATCATCGTCGGCTTCGACGGCTCAGATCAGTCCGAACACGCACTGAAAATGGCCTGCGACATGGCCAAGGCCTTTGGCTCATCACTGCATCTGGTCCATGCCCCGGAATATGAAACCACCGCCATGGCACTGGGGGCCAGCGCCTATGTCAAGGAACCCTCCGACGAAGAGATCCAGAGGCTGGGGGCCGAGGTGATGGCCCGGGCGGTATCGGCGGCCAGTGCAGCCGGCGTGAAACCGGCCAGCGTGACTGTCGCGCGCGGCAATGCCGCCAATGTGGTGCTGAAGCGCGCCAAGACCGTCACCGCCGATCTGATCGTCACCGGGCGCCGCGGGCTTGGCGGATTGGGCAGCCTCGTGCTCGGCTCCACCTCGCTCAAAATCGCCCATGATGCGGAATGCCCGGTGCTGACAGTTCGCTAGAGCGGCCGCTGGGTTCACGGGCGTTTAGGAACCCAGGGAGGATCAGCCCCCTGACCCCGAATTCGAGCGTGACTTCAAGACAACCAAATGGACAGAATGGCGATTTTCCTTGCTTTTCACGCTATCAACGCCCATATGCCCCTTGCGAACGTTATTCTCTTTCGACCAGCTGTTCTCCTACCAAGGCTACAGTCTTTCGATTTTGCCCTGACTTAGCCAAGCTGCCGCACTTCCGCGGGCAGTACTACGATAGGAGACATCACGATGGCCAACGGCACCGTGAAATGGTTCAACGCCACCAAAGGTTTCGGTTTCATCGAGCCTGAAGGCGGACGCAAGGACGTGTTCGTCCATATTTCTGCTCTTGAGCGTTCGGGCATGACCAGCCTCAATGATGGCGCGAAGGTTACCTTCGACATCGAAGCAGGCCGCGACGGTCGCGAAAGCGCGATCAACCTCGCACTCGCCTAAACCGACCCCGCCGCGTGCCTTTCGGGGCGCGCGGCATTTTTTTGCGACAGCGGTCCAATTTCGGCAGCATCAATGCCGCCACCGACCACAACAAAATCTTGAAAATCTTTGGTAAGAAAACCGGCGCCAGATACTTTGGTTGATCTGACGCCGTGCTTTGTTCTTACTCTGCGGCCAAGGCCGACCTTACGGCTGTACTCGGCTTTTTGGCCACTTCGAATTCCTCATGATAGGAACGCTCTACATTGACCGTCCAGACATCATGATTTTCACCCAGAATATTGCGCGCAGCCAGCATGGCCGAAAGCATCGAGTGGTCCTGGTTGTTGTAGCGGTGAAGGCCGTTGCGGCCTACGGTCTGGAAATTATCGAGTGAAAGAATCCATTCCTCAAGAACATCCAGGGCTTCGCGGTATTCGCCATCATATACAGGATAGGCTTTGGGCTGGCGGATGATTGCGGCATCGACGACATGTTCTTTTTTGCCGAGGCCGAGCTTCTCCAGCTCCTCCGAGGCCAGCTCGCGCAGGTCTTCGTCACTCATGTTCCAAAGGCCGTCACCCTGCTGACAGAAATACTCCATCCCAATCGACGCAGTATTCTGATCCGGCAGCATTTCCTTCGACCAGGCACGGAAATTCTGGATGCGTCCGACTTGTACCTCGGGCGAGTGAATATAGATCCAGTTATCATGGAAAGGATCCGAGTTTTCCAAGACCAGTGTCACAATCAGAAAATCGCGATACTTCAGCTTGTCCGCAGCCGCGATCACCTCGGGTGGCGGCGGCGGATCAAAGGCATGGATCAGTTCACGCAAGGCCATGGAGTTGACGAAATGATCGCCCTCGATGCGGCTTTCGGTCGGCGCGGTGCCGTCCTCATGCCATTGGCGCACATCAATTGACGTAACCCGCTGGCCTTTGCGGTTCACCTTGACCACTTCCGAGCGCATGTTCACTTCGCCGCCCTTTTCCTCGACGAGCTGGGTTACTTTTTCCCACATCATGCCGGGGCCCAGGCGCGGGTACTGGAATTCTTCGATCAGGCTGGACGTATCATTGGCACCTGAAATGGCATTCCAGACCGCCTTGAACAATGACAGGTTCTTGATCCGCTGGGCAGCCCAGTCAGCACGGATTTCCTTGGGGTTTATTCCCCAGACTTTCTGGGTATAGCTGCGGAAAAAATGCATGTAGAGGCGTCCGCCAAAGCGGTTGATCACCCATTCCTCAAAATTCTCTTCCTTGCGGAACGGACGCACTTGCCATTTGAAATAGCTCAGCAGAATACGCATGCTTTCGTAAGGGCCGATATTCACGAGCGCATTGATCAATTTCAACGGATAGTCAAAAAACTTTCCGCGGTAGTAGATGCGCGAAACACGTGGAACGGTTATGAAATCATCCCCCAGAACCTCGTGCCACATTTCTTCGACTTCACTTACCTTTGTGAAGAACCGGTGCCCGCCGATGTCGAACCGATAGCCATTATGTGACTCTGTCCGCGCGATACCTCCGACGATCTTGTCGGCCTCGAACACCACCGGCCGATAACCAGTGCTGCGTTTTTGCAATTCATATGCCGCCGTCAGTCCTGCAGGGCCGCCACCAATTATCACGACAGCGCTGCGATTATCTTGCTGCATTCTCGTTACCACCGTTCCCAAACAATAAAAAAATAACCCAAACCCGTACCAGCATTATACCGCTTTACGACCTTGGCCCGAAATGGTCTTTGCGAAATAATGACCCATGTCATTCCGATCCGGAACCAATCCAAGGGTTTCGTACCGCTTCGTTGCGGGATTCGCGGCAATGGATCCGCATTCCAAGTCGGGATTCTACCCTAGGATGATCGCCCCAGCGCCTCTCTCCTGCCGCAACCAGAATCGGGCGAATCTGTGTGCGCCCGATACCTTGCCGCGAATTATAGCTCAGTCCTACGGCGACCGACAGGCACACAAGCACAAAAAGGATGTCGACCATCATCATATTTTTACCAGTTTTCCACCGGGGACGCCCACTTTCAGCGCCGAAAATACGTTGCGGGTATCCAGGACCAGCTTGGCTGATTTTGCGATGATGCCGTAGTCCACGTTCCGGTGATCAGTAGCAACCACAACGGCGTCAAAATCTGCCAGGGTCGCCTCGCTCAACTCTACCGAACGTCGGCCAGCCAGCGCTGGGTGATCCCGCGTCAAAGGAAAAACCGGAAAATACGGATCGTGATAGTCGCAGGCGGCGCCCATTTCTTCCAACCGGGTCAAAATTGCCAGTGCAGGGCTTTCACGGGTATCCTCAACATCCTTTTTGTAGGCCACCCCGACAATCAGGATCTTTGCCCCCTTTACCGCGGTGCCATTCTTTTTTGCCAGTTCAACGGCCACTCGCCCGGCGATCATATCCGGTGCGCTATCGTTGTTGGCACGCGCCAGATCAATGATTGGCAGACTGGATCCGACATCTTTGGCCCGCCAGGAAAGAT
>JAOUMG010000086.1 GCA_029881635.1 Paracoccaceae bacterium
GGGCAAAGCATCGGCATCGTCGGCAAAAACCTCATGGACGGGATCTATCAGAGCTTTCTATTGCTGGCGGTACCGCTATTCATCGTTGCTGCGAACATAATGAATGCCGGCACGATCACAGACCGCTTGCTGAATTTCTGTGTCGCCACTGTCGGGCGCTTCAAAGGTGGACTTGGCCATGTCAACATCATGGCTTCGCTGATCTTTTCGGGCATGTCCGGCTCGGCTGTGGCGGACGCTGCCGGTATTGGCAAAATCATCATCGACATGATGCGCAAGGACGGACGGTTCACCCCCGGTTATGCGGCTGCAATCACCGCCGCATCGGCAACCATCGGTCCAATCATCCCGCCGTCGATCCCGATGGTTCTCTACGCGCTCGTCTCGAATGCTTCCATTGGTTATCTCTTCCTTGGCGGCATCCTGCCCGGTCTTTTCATGGGGGCAGTGCTGATGGGTATGAATGCCTACATGTCACACAAACGCGGCTTTGCGATAGAAGAGCCAGTGCCGCTGCGCGACCTGCCCCGTAAAACCGCAGATGCCTTTCCCGCGCTTCTCATGCCGGCGATCCTGCTTTACGGGATCTATGGCGGTGTCACGACCCCGACCGAGGCCGCGGCCGTTGCGGCCTTCTATGCGCTACTGCTCGCCTCGCTATTCTATCGCGCGCTCAGCTTACATGCGCTTTACCGTATATTCGTCGAAAGCGCCCGTTCGTCCGCAGCAGTCGGTCTGGTCATCGGTGGGGCGCTGATCCTCAACTATATAGTGGCGTCCGAAAACATCCCATCACTGCTTGCCGGCCATCTCGTGGCCCTCGACGTGTCGCCAATGGCTTTCATGCTCAGCGTGAATCTGATCCTTTTGGTGCTTGGCTGCTTTCTTGACGCGACCACAATCATCCTTGTGATTGTTCCGCTTTTCCTTCCAACCTGTCGCGAACTCGGGATTGATCTTGTGCATTTCGGGGTCATAGCTGTTGTGAATTGCATGATCGGTCTGATCACGCCGCCTTACGGCATCCTGCTTTTCGTCATCAATGCCGTTACGGGTATTTCGCTGCGTGAAATTATCTCTGAGATATGGGCTTTCCTGGCGGTGCTGATCCTTGCTTTGCTGCTGATGATCTTCATTCCGGAAATCGTACTCTTTCTGCCGCGCCAGTTTGGATATGAAGGGTGAAAGGCATGACCGCTTCAAAGGGAACAATCCGGCTCGGTCTGATCGGCGACAATATCCACACCTCGCGGTCACCGGCCCTGCACCGGATTTGTGGTCAGCTCTGCGATCTCGAAGTTCGCTATGACCTTTTAATACCCCCGGATCAGGGCGAGACATTCGAAGCGATCCTCGCGCAGATGCAGAAAGACGGATTCGCTGGCACCAATGTGACACTGCCTTACAAAGAGCGTGCCGCCCCGATGGTACGCATTGCCGACCCGATGATTGCCCGGATCGGTGCGGTCAACACGATCCGCTTCGGCCCAGATGGACCGGAAGGTTTCAACACAGACTATTCTGGTTTCATTTCCGCATTCCGCGTTGCCTTCACTGATTTGCCCCCCGGCAAAGTGGCGCTTATCGGTGCAGGCGGCGTCGGCAAAGCGGTAGCCTTTGGCCTGATAGCCCTCGGCGCGACCGAGATCGCCTGTATCGACCAGGACCTGGCAAAGGCAAATACACTGGCACAGACTTTGGCCAAATGCGGAGGCAACCACACAAAAGCATATGCGGCGGGAATGGAGGCCGTTGCCTTGGCAGACGGCGTGATCAATTGCACACCACTTGGAATGGTTGGCTATCCCGGCTCTCCGCTCGGCGACGGACTGATCCCCGCAAATGCCTGGGTTTTCGATGCCGTCTACACCCCCGTCGAAACACAGTTTCGCGCGCAGGCCATTGCCGCAGGTGCGCAGTTCCTGTCCGGTTGGGAATTGTTCTTTCATCAGGGCGTCGATGCTTTCGAGATTTTCACGGGTCGCCGCCCGACCAATATGGGGCAGTTACGCGCGATGCTTCTCGACCCGACCCTGTCGCTGGCATCATGACAGCCCAGTCTGCATTCACCCGTGGTGGTTCATTGAACAGAAAACCCGGTAGCAGCTTCCTGACTTTGTCGGTCATTGTCGCGCATTCCTCCAGGTAACCTTCTTGCAATCAGGCGCTGAACAAAAACTAGAAGCGACAACCGCTTAAACACACACCCTATTTGGTGGCTTGACGAATCGCAGGACACTATAAGTTCCCTACTGTTGCGACTTGTCCACATAAAGATGCGTGTCTAAACAGTTGATTATTGCAAAAATTTCGCTTGTCGCGCATTGTGACTTCAATCGGGCTACTAGACCCATATCAGAGGCGTGATCGGAGAGGCAGGTCACTATGACAATGAAAACTATATTTACGGCAGGAATGCTGGGCGTTTCGCTTAGCATGACAGCAATTCCGGCGGCTCATTCCGAGACGCTGCGTATTATTAACGGTACAACGTCCAGTGCGCTGAGTGTTCCAATGAACCGCGCAGTGGTGGTCGAAGCAGACCAGCCCTTTGCAGAACTATCCATTGCGAACCCGGGCATCGCAGATATTTCGACACTGTCAGATCGTACCATCTATGTATTGGGCAAGGCACCGGGGCGCACCACGCTGACCCTGCTTGCCCCTGATGGACGGCTTATTACCAATGTCGACGTACAGGTCACGCTTGACGTGGCTGAATTCAAGGAACGGCTCCAGCAGATCCTGCCGGGCGAAAAAATCGAAGTGCGTACCGCCAATGACGGCATTGTTCTGTCTGGTATCGTATCTTCGACCGCCAAGCTCGACAAAGCGCTGGATCTGGCAGAACGCTATGCACCCGCCCGCGTTTCCAACCTTATGGCGGTTGGCGGCGTGCAACAGGTCATGCTGAAGGTACGCTTTGCAGAAATGCGGCGTTCGGTCAGCAAAGAGTTGTCCGGCGGCGTTTCGGGTTCATTTAACAGTTCCAATCTGGTTAGCGCCTTTGGCGGCGGCTCAGGCGGGCTCACACTTGGCGCTCCGGACGCGGCCACAAACACCTCGTTAGTCACGCCAACCGTTACGCCGAATGCAGGCGCAACGGGGCAAGCCCTTTTTGGCTTTAGCACCGGCAACTTCCAGTTCCAGGTTCTGCTTGAAGCACTTGAAAGTAAAGGTCTGGTACGCACCCTTGCCGAACCAAACCTGACAGCATTGTCCGGACAGGAAGCAACCTTTCTAGCAGGTGGTGAATACCCGATCCCGGTTCGTGGCGACAATGGAGAGATCACCGTTGAATATAAACCTTTCGGTGTTGAAATGGCCTTTACCCCAACAGTGGTTGACGGCGACGTCATCAACCTTGCCATCAACTCTGCTGTGTCCGGTCTTGACCCGTCTATCACCATTGGTGCCGGCAACGGCATTAGCTTGAATGCCTTCCGTCGCAGGGAAGCAGAGACAACTGTCGAGATGCGTGATGGCGAAAGCTTTGCCATTGCCGGTCTTTTGCAGGACGACTTCACCGACAACGCCGGTCAGGTACCGTGGTTGGGTGATATCCCAGTGCTCGGTGCGTTGTTCCGCAGCGCTGAATACAGACGCGATCAGTCCGAGCTGGTTGTAATCGTAACGCCGCATCTTGTCACTCCGACACGTGGCGAAGCTTTGGCACTGCCAACAGACCGCGTACGGCCGCCTACCGAGGCCCAGCTTTTCTTGTTCGGCAGAACGTCCCGGAACGCGAACGAAGTCGGCACGGGGGCCAGTGAGGTCGCCAAGCAAGACTTTTCAAGTTCCTATGGCTATGTGATGGAGTAAGAAACATGCAAAAGCATATCCCACTTCTATTACTCTCCGCAGGCTTGGCTGCACTTTCTGGATGTTCGCGCGAAACCAATATCGCCCGTTCCTTCTATGCCGAGGCTGGTAGCGAGATTGAGACCAAAGATTTCGGCAACTCGACCATGAACAATACGCTCATCCAGTCGGGTCATAAATCTGCGGTCATCGACATGACACGGCGCTTCTCGGCTGAAGTACCCAGCACGGTGAACTTTGCTTTCAACAGCGCCACACTGGATGCTGACGCTCAGGAAGCACTGCGTCGCCAGGCAGACTGGATCCGGCAGTTCCCGGAGATCCGCTTCCGTGTGTACGGGCACACCGATCTTGTCGGCTCCAACGCCTACAACCACTCTCTGGGTAAGCGCCGCGCCAATGCAGTTGTCGCGTATCTTGCCAGCCAGGGTATCAGCCGGTCACGCCTGGAGGCGCTTGTCTCTTACGGCGAAACCCAGCCGCTGGTTGCCGTTCAAACAGAAGAACGGCGTAATCGACGGACCGTGACCGAGGTTTCAGGCTTTGTCTCAAAGCATCCGACGGTCCTGAACGGCAAATACGCGGCTATTATCTTCCGCGAATACATTGCTGGCGCGGTTCCGCCACATATACAGGAAACCGCTGGCAATACCGCATCTGGTGGCTAACCCCAGAAACGCGACGGCGGCGGCATGATAATCTGAATCAGCTTCTCCGCTTTTCGATCTCGATTGTTTCCGCAAATAGGCGGGCTTTGGCAACAAAGCCCGCCTATTCTTTAGATCATACCGCAAAAACGCAATAATATGATCTTTTGGCCCCAATATTGCCAAGATTTAGGACGAGTTTCGAAACTTGGGAGTAACTGCGTGACCTCATTGTCATGCTGGGTGGATGGAAATGAGACTATGGCGATTCGATTTTGTGACCAAACAAGTGATTTCGGTATCAGGTACGATGCAAAGGGGAACGTGAGTAAATGAGTAGCGTAGCAACTTTGCAACCCGAAGCCGCACCAATTGTAGCCTGCACGATTTCCCGAGATGTGGGGAATTTCGATCTTCTTGTGGAAGATATGGAAGCAGAGTTGGGCGAAAGCTGGGGCGACCTTACATTTGACGATGCAGCAGTGTTTTTGTCGCAGCCGGACGCGGACACATTGGAATTTGTGGCCATTGCGGTTGATTCCGAAGACGAAGACGATCTGGCGCGCATCTCCAAAATCATCACGTCGGCGAAAAACAAGGGGATCAGGATCATTCTGATCGCGGAAGAGGTCAGCCCGATCGCCCTGCACCAGCTTCTCAAGCTTGGGGCGGCGGATTTTGTGCCCTACCCTTTGCCGGAAAACGCGCTGCATGACGCAATTGAGCGCATTCGCGCCGAACCGCACCCATCCGAGGTTGCCGCCGCCCAGGCCGCATCGCCATCTTTCAAACCCGGCGGTGATCGCGACGGCGTCGTTTTGCCCGTTCACGGACTTGCAGGCGGTACAGGCTCCACAAACTTTGCGGTCAATCTGGCATGGGAACTGGCGACGGTTCAAAAGGAAAACGGTCCTCGTGTCTGCCTGATCGATCTGGATTTCCAGGGTGGTTCTGTTTCGACCTACCTTGATCTGCCGCGGCGCGAAGCTGTCTATGAAATGCTTTCAGATACAGCTTCGTTAGACAGTGTAAGCTTTCTGCAAGCACTCCTGACGTTCAACGAAAAGCTTCATGTCATGACGGCACCGTCTGAAATGTTGCCGCTTGACGTGGTTACGTCCGAAGACATCAACCGCGTCATCAACCTTGCCCGCGCAAACTTCGATTTTGTTGTGATCGATATGCCTTCGACCGTTGTGCAATGGACCGAGGCGGTGCTCAACCAATCGCATGTCTATTTCGCAATGATGGAACTTGACATGCGTTGCGCACAAAACACCTTGCGCATGATCCGTGCTTTGAAAGCCGAAGATCTACCCTTCGAAAAGCTGCGCTATGTTCTTAACCGCGCGCCTAAATTCACTGATCTATCCGGCAAGGGCCGAGTGAAGCGGCTTGCCGAAAGCCTTGATATCACCATCGAGCTACACCTGCCCGATGGCACAAAACAAGTAACGCAATCCAACGATCATGGGGTTCCACTCGCCGAAACTGCGTCGAAAAACCCCCTGCGTCGCGAAATCGCCAAACTCGCCAAATCATTGTTCGACCTGAACAAAGCTGCCGAAGCCGGCAAATAGCATATCAAGGGGTTAACGCATGTTTTCTCGTTTCAAAAAACCTGAGGCCGGCGGCGCACCCGCAGCCGGTTCCGCACCTGCCGCCTCTGTGCAAAAGGCGCCTGCCGCAAAGGCCAGCCAGGCTCCGGCGACCCCGCAGCGCCGTCAAAACCCGAATGTACCGCCTTCTGCGCAGGCCGTTGCCGCCGACAAGGAAAAAAAGCGCAAGGAGCGGATGAGCGAACTGAAGGTCGAACTACACAAAAGCCTTCTCGACAACCTGAACCTCGGCGCACTTGAATCCGCCACCGAGGCCGATCTGCGTCAGGAAATCGTGTCGATCTCGACCGAGGCGCTTGAAGACATGAGCATCGTTCTGAACAAGGACGAACGCGCCACGCTTTTCCAGGAACTTTACGACGAAGTTATGGGCCTCGGCCCGCTTGAACCGCTTTTGAAAGACGATACGGTCAACGATATTCTGGTAAACGGTCCGCAGCAGATTTTCGTTGAACGCGACGGCAAACTGACGCTGTCAGACATCACCTTCAAAGATGAACGCCACTTGCTGCGCATCATCGACAAGATCGTTTCGGCAGTGGGCCGGCGCGTCGATGAATCCAACCCTTATGTTGACGCCCGTCTGGCAGACGGTTCGCGTTTCAACGCCATGGTCCCGCCCATCGCGGTTGACGGGTCGCTCGTCTCGATCCGTAAATTCAAGAAAGAAAAGCTCGCCATCGACGATCTTGTCAGGTTTGGTGCCTTTACCGAAGAAATGGCGGCCTATTTGCAGGCAGCCGTTTCCACCCGCCTGAACATCATCGTCTCGGGCGGTACCGGTTCTGGTAAGACGACAACGCTAAACGCGCTGTCGTCCTTCATCGACAACTCGGAACGGATCCTGACAATCGAGGATACTGCGGAACTTCAGCTCCAGCAGATCCATGTCGGCCGGATGGAAAGCCGCCCGGCAAACGTTGAAGGCAAGGGCGCCGTTACCCAGCGCGACTGTCTGCGCAACGCCCTGCGGATGCGTCCTGACCGGATCATCGTTGGTGAAACGCGCGGCGAAGAAGTTATCGACATGCTTCAGGCCATGAACACCGGCCACGACGGCTCGATGACCACGATCCACGCCAACTCGGCCCGCGACGGTGTCAGCCGTCTGGAAAACATGATCGCCATGTCCGGGATTGAAATGCCGATCAAGGCTGTGCGTGCACAGATCGCTTCGGCTGTGAACCTGATCGTGCAGGCCAGCCGACTTCAAGACGGTTCGCGCCGCATGACTTCAATTACGGAACTGACCGGGATGGAAGGCGAAGTCATCTCGATGCAGGAAATTTTCCGCTACGAA
>JAOUMG010000087.1 GCA_029881635.1 Paracoccaceae bacterium
TCTGTCCCGCATTCGTCCCGACAGGGCGCGCGGTGGGGCGAGAGGGTGTTAACCCTTGCGCGGGGGGCCGGATCATGTCCGGGGCGCGTCTTTCTGGCCGGTGCTATTCGGGGGGCTGGTCACGCGCGTAGCGGTCCGTCACCGGGAAGGGTGGCAGCCAGGCCTCGCGGCGGATGGTCCAAAGCTCGTAGCTGGGGGTGAACTGGTCGGGGGTGTCGAGCGTGCCGAGGTTCACCTCGACCTCATCGCCGCTGCGGCCAAAGACGGACGAACCGCAGCGCGGGCAGAAATGACGGCCCTTGAAATGATGGGTGTCGCCGGTGACGGTCACGGCGCTGTCGGGAAAGATCGCCGAGGCATGAAAGAGCGCGCCGTGATGCTTGCGGCAGTCAAGGCAATGGCAAAGGCCAACCCGCAGGGGTTGCCCCTTGGCCGTGATGCGGACAGCACCGCAAAGGCATCCGCCGGTGACTTGGGTCATCTCTGACGCTCCGGTTCTGTGCGTTCGCGCGCAGTGTCGTCCAAGGCGGGGGATTTTGCAATTGGCAGCGCAAGGACCGATCAGGGGACGTGCCAGTGGCACGTCACCCGGTCCGATTGCCCGGAGGCGCAAGCCGGAGGGCAAGGGGCTATTCGTTATCTCCGGTCGTTGGTAATCGGGGCGCGGCTGCCTGGGTAGGCGCGGTAACGCGCCTGCCGGGGGGTGAGACCGGATCAGAAACGGTCCAGTGGACCGTTTCCCGGTCGAACGCCCGCCCGCGTCGGGCGGGCCGGGTGGCCGGCGCGGCCGTTGATGCAGTGCCTCGACTTGTCGCGGGACAAATGGGGTAGGAGTGGTGCGCGTGCGCACGAACACTCACTGGCGCCCAATCCAGTGGCTCGGCTGAATCGTTGCGCACATATTCAATATGTGATATTTTCGATTTATTATTTATGTCATTTTTTCATGGGGGAAAATCAATGAATGATAGTGCTGTTGATCCTCTTGAGGAAAAGCGAATTGATGCTGAACTTAAAAAGGTTGAAAGCTGGCATGGTGTTCTCAAAATAGTCTACGGAACTATGATTGTCGGGGTCGCCGCCGCAGTTTTCCCATTCGCGTCGCAGTTTGCACAGTCATTCTTTGCTGCTAGCATAGAGCGGCAAAAAGGCGAAGTTCAGTTGGAGATAGAAGCAGAAAAAACAAAACTTGAGAAAGAAAAACTGGAGTTGGAAAGGCTCCTGGAGGTGGCGAAATCTGACCGCGATTCGACCACTGCATATCGTGACTATCTAGAGAAACTTGCTGCTGAAGCGCGATCTGAGAGAATAGAAACTCGAATTGTTCTTGCAGAGTTCTTTACCTATATGGCTGAAACGCCTGATCGGCGGTCGCAGTGGAAAGAGTTTCGTGATCACTTGTACGAAACGCAACAAACGTTGAACTCAGAACGTGCAACATTAATTTCAAAGGCAAACGACCCCGACACTAGCAATCAGGAACGGGTTGTTGCCGAAAGAAGACTCGATCAAATTGAATATCAAATAAATCCAAAATTTGATCCGAAACGGCAAATACAAAGCATCATAATAGATGGAGAGCCAAACCTTTCCGTTGATGAAATAAGATCCTATCACCTTTCATTGGGGTGGAGCGATGTGGGGTTCCATTTCTTTGTCGACATGAATGGTGAAGTCTATAACGGGCGGCCTATGGATTTTGATCCTGCATTTGCTCAAGGGCAAAACAAGGGCGCAATTGCAGTTGGCGTGGCATGCGACACGTGGGTAGACGTTAATATTCGACCTATTCTTGAGTGCGATCTAACAAAAAATCAAATAGAAGCAACAGAAAAACTAATTATATCTCTAAGGCATGGTTTTAATATTGACGGAGATCGAGTTCTTCTTAGAAGTGACCTGAGACCAATGTCACAGCTAATTAACAGGTCTGATTTTTTGAGTATGAATCGTTCAACGGTGCAACGGGTACTGAGTAGATAGAGACTTTTCTGCGCGCGCCCTCAAACATCCAACTCCTCCACGAACCGCGCGTTTTCACTTATATACTGGAACCTGAGTTCCGGCTTCTTGCCCATCAGCCGCTCCACGAGGTCGCCGGTCTCGCCCGGGAATTCGTCGTCGATGGAAACCCGGATCAGCTTGCGGGTCTCGGGGTTCATGGTGGTGTCTTTCAGGTCCTTGGCGTCCATCTCGCCCAGACCCTTGAACCGCTGGACGTCGATCTTGCCCTTGCCGCCCAGACCTGCGGCCATCATCTTTTCCTTCTCCACATCATCGGCCACGTAAAGCCGTTTGGCGCCTTGGGTCAGCCGGTAAAGCGGCGGGCAGGCGAGGTAGAGATGCCCCTTGTCGATCATCGGGCGCATCTGGGTGAAGAAGAAGGTCATCAATAGTGCCGCGATATGGGCGCCGTCGACATCGGCATCGGTCATGATGATGATCTTGTCATAGCGCAGATCGTCGATGTTGAAACGCGTGCCCATGCCGCAGCCAAGCGCCTGCGTCAGGTCACTGATTTCCTGATTGGACCCGAGTTTTGACGAGGCGGCCCCCAGCACGTTGAGGATCTTGCCGCGGAGCGGCAGGAGCGCTTGGGTCTTGCGGTCGCGCGCCATCTTGGCGCTGCCGCCGGCGCTGTCGCCTTCGACGATGAACAGCTCGGTCCCCTCGCGGTTGGTGGCCGAGCAATCCACCAGCTTGCCCGGCAGGCGCAGCTTTTTGGTGGCCGATTTGCGGGCGGTTTCCTTTTCCTGCCGCCGGCGCAGGCGTTCTTCGGCGCGCAGAACCAGAAAATCGAGGATGGCGCCGGCGGATTTGGTATCGGCCGCCAGCCAGTTGTCGAAATGGTCGCGCACTGCCCCTTCGACCAGACGTGCGGCTTCGGTGGTGGCCAGCCGGTCCTTGGTCTGGCCGACGAATTCGGGTTCGCGGATGAAGCACGACACCATGGCACAGCCGCCGGTGACCATATCGTCACGCGAAATCTGCGCGGCCTTCTTGTTGTTCACCAGCTCGCCATAGCCGCGGATGCCCTTCAGGATCGCGGCCCAGAACCCTGCCTCATGCGTGCCGCCTTCGGGGGTGGGCACGGTGTTGCAATAGGACTGGATGAAGCCGTCGCGCGACGGCGTCCAGTTGATCGCCCATTCGACAAAGCCGGGCACGCCGAATTTTTCCTGAAACTCCACCTTTCCGGCAAAGGGGCGGTCGGCATAGGTTGAGGAGCCTTCAAGCTGTTCGCCGAGGTAATCGGCCAGGCCGCCGGGAAAGTGGAATGTGGCCTCTGTCGGGGTGTCGCCGTCGTCAATGGCCGATTTCCAGCGGATTTCCACGCCGGAGAAAAGATAGGCCTTGGATTTGACCATCTTGAGCAGGCGGGCGGGCTTGAAACGGTGATGGCCGAAGATTTCTTCGTCGGCATGGAAGGTGACAGTGGTGCCGCGGCGGTTCTGCACCGGTCCGAGCTTGGCGACAGGGCCCAGCGGGATGCCGCGGGAAAAGCGCTGCTCAAAGAGTTCCTTGTTGCGGGCAACCTCGACCACCATGCTGTCGGAAAGCGCGTTGACAACCGAGGCGCCGACGCCGTGCAGGCCGCCCGAGGTCTGGTAGGACTTGCCCGAGAATTTGCCCCCTGAATGGAGCGTGCAGAGGATCACCTCCAGCGCCGATTTGTCAGGGAATTTCGGATGCGGGTCGACGGGGATGCCGCGGCCGTTGTCGCGGATGGTGACGGCGAAATCCTCATGCAGTTCAACTTCGATCCTGGTGGCATGGCCTGCGACGGCCTCATCCATCGAGTTATCAAGAACTTCGGCGACAAGGTGGTGGAGCGCGCGTTCATCCGTGCCGCCGATATACATGCCGGGGCGTTTGCGGACAGGCTCCAACCCTTCGAGAACCTCGATGGAATGGGCGTTGTAGTCGTCAGGTGCTGCGGAGAGGAGATCGTTCGGCATGGGCTGCTCATCCCTGTTTTGATTGGGGCGGATTAGACCATGCGGGGCGGGGAGGGGCAAGCGGGCATGCCCTTGCAATCGCCGCCCGAGACGCGAAATATGGGGGCGGGTCTGCGAGGCAACAGCAAGGGAGAGCAGGATGTGGGAAGAACGCTATGCCGGAGAGGAATACCTTTTCGGAACGGAGCCTGCAGATTTCCTGCCGCGTGTCGCCCATTGGCTGGTGCCGGGTGACACGGCGCTTTGCATCGCCGATGGCGAAGGGCGCAATTCGGTCTGGCTGGCCGGGCAGGGCCTGTCCGTCACCGCGTTCGACCCGTCGCGCAATGCCGTGGCCAAGGCGCGCAAGCTGGCCGCAGCGCAGCGCGCAACAGTGCGCTTTCATATCGGCGATATTGATGGCTGGGACTGGGCCACGCCATTTGACGTTGTGGCGGGCATCTTCATCCAGTTCGTCGGTCCCGAGGACCGGGCGGTGCTTTTTTCACGGATTGACCGCGCGTTGAAGCCCGGCGGGATTTTGTTGCTGCATGGCTATGCGCCGCGGCAGGTTGATTATGGCACCGGCGGGCCGCCCGATGCGGCCAATATGTACACGCTTGATCTGTTGCGCGGTGCATTCGCCGGGTATGAGGTATTGCGGGCCGAGGATTTCGATGCCGATGTCGATGAGGGCAAGGGGCATTCCGGCCGCTCGGCGCTGATCGACTTTGTCGCGCGCAAGCCGGGATAAGCGAGACATCGGGCCGGGCGACCTTTCGGACCGGACCCGGAGAGGAGCGAACATCATGAAAACCGACGCGGTTATCGACCATATCACCGGCTGGCTTGGCGACTATTGCCGGGCATCGGGGATGAAGGGTTTCGTCATCGGTGTGTCGGGTGGAATAGATTCCGCCGTGTCATCGGCGCTGGCTGCCCGGACCGGTCTGCCGTTGCTGGTGGTCGAAATGCCGATCCATCAGGGTGGTGATCAGGTCAGCCGGGCGCGCGACCATATTGCCGCGCTGAAGGCACGGCACCGGAATGTCGCGGGGCAGGAGGTCGAACTGACCCCGGTCTTCGATGGTCTCGTCGCTGCCTTGCCAGCCGGCCCCGAGGGCCCGTCGCGCGAGATGGCGCTGGTCAATACCCGGGCGCGGCTGAGGATGACCACGCTTTACTATCTGGCCGGGCTCCATGGCCGATTGGTCGTCGGGACCGGCAACAAGGTTGAGGATTTCGGCATCGGGTTTTTCACCAAATACGGCGATGGCGGCGTCGATCTGAGCCCGATTGCCGATCTGACGAAAACCGAGGTCTATGAGATCGGTCGCAATCTGGGTGTGGGCGAGGCGATCCTGAAGGCGCCGCCTACGGACGGGCTCTGGGGGGATGACCGGACGGATGAGGACCAGATCGGCGCGAGCTATCCGGAGCTGGAATGGGCGATGGGCTTTGACGGCGACGCGGGCGCGCTGAGCGGGCGGCAGGCCGAGGTGCTGGCGATTTACCGGCGCCTTAACCGGGCGAACCGGCACAAGATGGAGCCGATCCCGGTTTGCGAGATACCTGACGGGATGAGGTAGGCACGCAGGCGGGAAGAATGGCCGAGGCCAGCCGCTGCCCGGGGGCGCTGACGCGCTGTTAACCCCGGGCAGGCCATGTGCTCGGGCAGATCGGGGCTGGTAAACTGGCAACAGGCTTCGCCCGTCCTATGACACCACTGAGGTGAAAGACGCTCAGGCCGGTTCGGCGTTGCGCGCCTCGACCATGGCCTTGAAGGCCGGGCGGGACTGGCAAGCCTTCAGCCAGGCGTCGACAGCCGGAAATTCGGCGATGAACGCTGCTTCGGGTTGGGCGTAGCGCAGGATCTCGGCCATGTTGATGTCGGCGGCGGTAAAGCGGTCGCCGACCATATGGCCGGTTTGCGACAGATGGGTTTGCAGCACCGCCATGGGGCGGCGCAGCTTGTCGATGTGGCCCACGATTTCGGCTTTGCCCTCGGCGGTTCTGGCGCGTTTTTCGACATGGGCATAAAGGATGGGTAATGTATGCGGTTCAACCGTCGTCATGCCGTAAAGCGCCCATTGCTCGAACAGGGCTGCCTCCTGATCATTGGCCGGGCCGATCGGCGCACCGGCCTTGCGGGCCAGATAGTTGTTGATGGCCAGCGATTCCGACAGCACGAAATCACCGTCCTTCAGCACAGGGACGGCACCTGCCGGGCTGATGGCGAGAAAGTCGGGTGAAAGCGTGTTGAGCGGCGCATCCGGGGCGGCGGGGTTATCAAGCCGGTAGCCCTGAATGACGCGGACCTGTTCGAAGGGGAGACCGAGTTCGTTCAGGAGCCAGAAGTTGCGCGAAGCGCGGCTGCGGTAGACGCCGTAAATCGTGAGCATGGGGACCATCCTTGGGGCTGACTGACAGGATGGCGCCATGGCTATACCGCGGGCATGGCGAGTGCAAAGCCAATTCATCCAAAATTGATGCGTGTCAAAGCCGGACCTGCCCCGGGGGCGGTAGAATTGCGCTTTATCCCAGCCAGAGGAGCCGCCGGATGGCCGATGTGACGAAGCCCGACGAAACTGACACCGTGACCGAAGATGCGACGAACGGGGGGGCGCTGCCCGCAGCCAGCCTGGCCGAACCCGCGCCGAAAACCGGCAATGGTGCTGATGTCGGGCCAAAGCAGTTTCCGACGGTGGATGCCAACCGGGTCCGTCAGGCTTTCGAATCCGGGCGTTATCCCTATTCGCACAAACTGGCGCGGTCGGCCTACGAAAAGGAAAAGGCCCTGCTGCAGGCCGAGCTTTTGAAGGTGCAGCTTTGGGCACAGGAAACCGGGCAGAAATTCGTGATCCTGTTCGAGGGCCGGGATGCTGCTGGCAAGGGCGGCACGATCAAGCGGTTTACCGAACATCTCAACCCGCGTTTTGCCCGTGTCGTGGCGCTGAACAAACCGTCGGATGCCGAACGCGGCCAGTGGTTTTTCCAGCGCTATATCGAACATCTGCCCACAGCGGGTGAAATGGTTTTTTACGACCGCAGCTGGTACAACCGGGCCGGTGTGGAACGGGTGATGGGGTTTTGCAGCCCCCCCGAATATCTTGAATTCATGCGTCAGGTGCCTGAACTGGAACGGATGCTGGTGCGGTCAGGCATCCGGCTGTTCAAGTTCTGGTTCTCGGTGACAAAGGGCGAGCAGCTCAAGCGGTTCCAGTCGCGTGAGACCGATCCGTTGAAGCGCTGGAAGCTGTCACCCATCGACAAGGCATCCTTGAACAAGTGGGATGACTATACCGAGGCCAAGGAGGCCATGTTCTTTTATTCCGATACGGCGGATGCGCCCTGGACCATCATCAAGTCGAACGACAAAAAGCGCGCCCGGCTGAACTGCATGCGTCATTTTCTGGCC
>JAOUMG010000088.1 GCA_029881635.1 Paracoccaceae bacterium
GGGCTGGGCTGCGCTGACCGAACGACTGGGGGCGAAGGTGCAACTGGTCGGCGACGACCTTTTCGTCACCAACCCCGCGCGACTGGCCCAGGGCATAGCCAAAGGCTGCGCCAATTCGATGCTGGTAAAGGTCAACCAGATCGGCACACTGACCGAAACGCTGGAAGCTGTCGATATGGCACACCGGGCGCGGTACACCAACGTGATGTCGCACCGGTCCGGCGAAACCGAAGATGCGACCATCGCCGATCTGGCCGTCGCCACCAACTGCGGTCAGATCAAGACCGGTTCGCTGTCGCGATCAGACCGACTGGCGAAGTACAACCAGTTGATCCGGATCGAAGAAATGCTGGGTGAGGCTGCGGAATATGCCGGCCTTTCCGTGCTGAAGGCTTAACACGCCTCAACTTGGTCCAAACATACAAACCACAAGTGAACCCGCCCATGGCGGGTTAGCTTAAGTCAAAACCTCACAATGCGACCTTGTATTCCTGAACGGTATTGCCGCCGTCCACGACGATCAATTGCCCGGTGACATAGCTCGCCTCTTCCGCGGCCAGAAAGGCGACTGCGTGGGCCACTTCGTCCGGGCGTCCGGGCCGACCGACGGGCGTGTAGCGGCCTGCGGTGATTTCTGCCTCGCTTGACGATCCGGTTTCGATCCATCCCGGCCCGACGCAATTGACCGTGATACCGTGGGGGCCAGCATCCAGCGCCAGCGCCCGCGTCATTCCCAACAACCCGGCCTTGGCCGAGGCATAGACAGCACTTGTCGCGATCCCTACCACTGGGCCGGTGACCGACGAAATATGGACGATGCGCCCAAAATTCCCCGCCATCATCCCGGGCAGAACGGCCTTAGTGACGTTGAAGGCCGAGGTGAGGTTGATATCAAGCCCATAGGCCCAGTCTTCATCGGAGATTTCGTGTAAGCGCCGCCCCGGCACATCTATGCCGGTTTGGACCATGCCGGCATTGTTGACCAAGATCTCCACCGACCCCAATGCCGCCTCGACCCCGGCGACAAGCGTGGCCACCTCTTGCGGTCGGGTAAGATCGGCCGTTGCCGCGAACATTCCGGCGGATTTGCCGCCCAGATCTGACAACCGGTCAAATATCCGGTCAGTGGTTGAGGTGATCGCGACCCTTGCCCCAGCCGCTGCAAGCAGACGCGCCGTGGCAAACCCGATCCCGTCGGCACTGCCTGCGCCGGTCACAAGGGCGGTTCGCCCGGTAACGCCTGTCATGATTGTCCTCCTCAACGACTATGCCGACAGTCTAGGGGCGGAATGCCATTCTGACCACTCCCCGCGCACCCGCAATTCATGGTGCGCGGCATCAATGACGGCTGGGGCCTTTGCCAGGCCGTTCGACATTTGCCGGTTTAACGTTTGTCACACACAGAATTTCCAAAGTCTGGCGCTTGCCGCCGGACAGGACGCGCGCGATGATGCGCCATGCTGGATCATCGCGCCTTTCTCTCTGCCCTGCCCGCCGCTGAAAAAACGGCGTTGACGGAAACGAGTGATCGGGCTGGCCTGATCCATCTGACCGGCCATGCCGGATTGATCCTGATGTTGGGCGGGCTGATCGCCGCAAAAGTCCCTTTCTGGCCGTTTCTCCTGCCAATTCATGGCATCCTGATCGCCTTTCTCTTCACGCTCGAACATGAATGCACCCATCGGACACCGTTTGCCTCCGCTCGGCTGAATGATCAGATCGGGCGGGCATGCGGCCTTTTGATTTTGCTGCCTTTCGAATGGTTTCGATACTTCCACCTTGCCCATCATCGGTTTACGAATATCGATGGAAAGGATCCCGAGCTTGAAGAACCGAAACCCGCAACCTGTTATGGGTGGGCAAGATATATCTCGGGCTTGCCCTATTGGGTTGCCAATGCCCGGTTGCTGACCCGTCTGATATTGGGAACCGAAAAAGCCGACTATCTGCCCGCAAACGCCTTTCCCAGGATGCGGAACGAGGCGCGCGCGATGGTGGCCCTTTACGCCACAGGCATCCTCACACTGATCTGGTCGCCGCTGCTGCTTTGGGTCTGGATTGTTCCGGCGTTAATGGGGCAACCGTTTCTGAGGCTTTATCTGCTGGCAGAACATGGCGATTGCCCGAAGGTCGCGAATATGTTCGCCAATACCCGCACAACATTTACCACGGCCATTGTCCGGTTTCTGGCGTGGAACATGCCCTATCATACCGAACACCATGTTTTTCCGGCTGTGCCGTTTCACAGACTACCTGATCTGCACCGACTTATGCGCGACCAGCTGAAGGTCACCGCGCCGGGTTATGTGGCCTTCACCCGCAGTTATCTGGCCCGCCACAGATAAACATGCTGACATTGGAACGGAGGAATGACGATGCCCAGCCTTTGTGCCCGACACAATATTGAATTGGCGCTGGTCTGCATCATCGTCTAGCCAAAGGTATTATGTAGCAAAGAAGGTGTGCCGGGATGGCTGACCCTACCCCCCCTATGGCGGCCAAGAACGAAGACAGTTTGCGTGGCTTCGGCTTTGCGCTGGCGGCCTATCTTTTATGGGGGTTTTTGCCGATCTACATGAAAGCGCTGTCGCATATCAGCCCGACCGAAGTTGTAGCGCACCGGGCGCTCTGGTCTTTGCCCATCGCCGGGGCCGTGCTGTTGATCCAGCGCCGGACCGGCGATCTCAGGGCGGCGTTGAATTCCTGGCAGACGTTGAAAATGGCTTGCCTGACCACGGCGTTGATTTCAACCAACTGGGGTATTTACGTCTGGGCGATCACTTCGGGCCATACGCTTGACGCGGCACTGGGCTATTACATCAACCCGCTTTTCAGCGTGTTTCTGGGCGCCGTCTTGCTGAAAGAACGGCTGCAGCCAGCCCAGATGGCGGCAATCGCCCTGGCCGTTCTGGCCGTCAGCGTGCTGACATGGGAGGCCGGGCGCTTGCCGATCGTGTCGCTGGCGCTGATGTTGACATGGGGGTTTTACGCTTACCTGCGCAAAACTTTACCCATTGGCCCAAATCAGGGGTTCTTTCTGGAAGTGATGCTGATGGCGCTGCCCGCAATCGGATACATCCTCTATCTGACGGCTTCGGGTGAAAGCCATTTCTTGGCCGGAAGCACCTATGACAACTGGTTATTGTTTGGCTGTGGTATCGTCACATCTGCCCCCCTGATGATCTATGCCAACGGCGCCAAGCTGTTGAAGCTTTCCACCATCGGCATCATGCAATACATCGCACCCACCCTGATTTTTCTGACCGCGGTTTTCGTCTTTAACGAACCTTTTGGTCAGGCAAGAATGATCGCTTTCCCGCTGATCTGGCTGGCGTTGATCATTTATACAGCGTCGATGTTTCGTCAGGCAAAACGGGCGGGGCGATAAGGTTCCAATATCGGCGAGGGGGACCCGCCCAAAACCTCGGCGGCCACGAGTTGACCGATTAGCGCCGCCAAGGTTGCACCGCTATGCATGACGGCGAGGTAAAGCCCCTCAACCCCGGTTTCACCGACTGCCGGAAGCCCGTCGCCCGGCACGGGACGCTGGGCAAGGGTGACCTGTTCCCAGGCGATGTCGTTACCCGGGAAAAGCGCTGTCAGGCGGGCCAGCGCAGCATCGGCAACCAGTGGCGGCAGTTCGGTGATTTCAGTGCTGTCATCCTGTTGGTGGTTCGCCGATGTCGGCAGAATGATACGGCCTGCCCCATCCTGACGGATTTCATGGTCCGGCGTGACCAGTATGTGGCGCATGACCGGCGCGACCGGCCTTGTGCGCAGTATCAGTGCAGGCCGGGGCAGCATCGGCAACGATATTCCAATCCCTGCCAAAAGCCCGGCGCAAGCGGTTCCGGCAGCCAGGATCACACGGTCGGCCTTGATCGTACCTTGGGCTGTCAGAACCTCGGCCCCTGGGCGCAAGCCGGTCACCGGCACACCAAGGCAAAGCTGTGCCCCGTGACGCGACGCACCCTCCAGCAGACGCACGGTCAGATCGGCCAGATCAACTGCCCCTTCGTTTGGAAATAACAGCGCCTCCTGCGGGGGGTTGGACAGCGCGGGTTCCAGACGCGCAACCTCGGCGCCGGTGAGACGGCGCAAAGGGTATCCCATTTCTTCCAGTTGGCAGGCGGTGGCTTCCAGCTCATCGCCTTTTTGTTCCCAGCTGATAGCGCCCGGCCACTGGCTGCCAGTGGGGCCAAGGTCCTCAGCCAACTGGTGATGGGCGGCGATCGCCGTCAGGCGCAGGCGATAATGATCGGGCGAGATGAAGAAGCTCGCGTTGATCCAGCCAAACGACCGGCCCGACGCACCTGACGCGGGCATAGCTGCATCGATGACGGTGACTTTCGCACCCGCGCGCGACAGATAAAAGGCGATCGCCGCACCGATGACACCCGCGCCAACAATGGTTATCCGCTCAGCCATTCTGCGCCACCCCGCTGGATTGGGGGTGGCTGATCTGCCCGCCGCCGACTGCTGCCGCAACCCCGGTGGTGCCCGGACAAGACGTAGGCAAACCCCGCGCCACGCGGACAGCGAGATAGGCAAAGGCCTGCGCCTCCAGCATGTCCCCGTTAAGGCCAACAGCCTCGACAGGTTCAACCAAACATCCGGTACGTTTGGCGGTCATCGCCATCAATATCGGATTGTGCCGCCCCCCGCCGGTCACCAGAATGCGTGACACCGGGCGCGGGAAATGCTCTGTCCCCCGCGCGACCGCCGCCGCCGCCGCCGCCGCGAGCGTGGCGGCAGCGTCAGCGTCCGACAGTCTGGCCACCGAAGGCAGCAGGGCATTGAAATCATTCCGGTCGAGCGACTTCGGCGGCATCTTCAGAAAATAGGAATGGTTCAGAAAGGTATCGACCAGAGTTTCATCCACCGTCCCGGTTGCCGCCAGTGCACCGCCGGTATCGCAAGGCTGCGCCCTGCGGGACTGCATCAGGTCGTTTATCGGCGCATTTGCCGGGCCAGTGTCAAAAGCAACGCAGGCACCGGGCAGTTCCGGCGCGGCAAAGGTGGGATCTACCCAGGTCAGGTTTCCCACCCCGCCGAGGTTGAGAAAGGCCATCGGTTCACTGCTTCCGATCCACTTTGCACAGGCAAAATGGAAAAACGGTGCCAGTGGCGCGCCCTGCCCGCCGAGCGCGACGTCGTTGCTGCGAAAATCCCAGACAACCGGCAGGCCCAGCGCATTGGCAAGAACGGCGCCGGACCCTGCCTGATGGGTGCCCCGACCGGCCGGGTCATGCGCCAAGGTCTGGCCGTGAAATCCGATTACCTCTGCATCCGGAACAAGATCCGCCAGAACGGAGACATGGGCGGTTTCGACAACTTCCACGGCCTCGGCCACGCCCGCGTCACCGGGCCAGCACCCCAATACCCGCCGAATCCGATCCCGTTCGGATTCAGAATAAGGGCGATAGGCATCGCCACCGAATGCGACAATGGATTTTCCGTCGGTTTTCAGCAAAGCCGCATCGACACCATCCAGTGACGTGCCGGACATAGCCCCCAAGGCCCAGACGGCGCCCGTTTTCAACATGCTCTTCCCCTTCGTCCCACCCGCCGGTATATGCGGCCAAGTAACAGAATGGACGAGACGGCGATGACCTACCACCCAAAATCCGATTTCATGCGTGTGATGATGGAACGCGGCTTTCTGGCTGATTGCACCGATTATCAATCGCTGGACGAGGCGTTGGTCAAGGGCGTGGTCCCTGCCTATATCGGCTTTGACGCGACCGCGAAATCGCTGCATGTCGGATCGCTCATTCAGATCATGATGCTGCGCTGGCTGCAAAAGACCGGGCACAAGCCGCTGGTTCTCATGGGTGGCGGCACGACCAAGGTCGGTGACCCCTCATTTCGCGCGGATGAGCGGCCACTGATGACCCCAGAGCAGATCGACGCCAACATAGCCGGGATCAAGGAAGTCTTTTCGAGTTATGTCACCTTCGGAAACGGGCCAACCGACGCCCTGATGCTGAATAACGCCGAATGGCTCGACGGGCTCAACTACCTCGATTTCCTGCGCGACATCGGTCGCCATTTCTCGATCAACCGGATGCTGTCATTTGAAAGCGTCAAGTCGCGGCTGGACCGCGAACAATCTCTCTCGTTCCTCGAATTCAACTACATGATCCTGCAGGCCTATGATTTTCTTGAACTGAACCGCCGCTATGGCTGTCTGCTGCAGATGGGCGGATCGGACCAGTGGGGCAATATCGTCAACGGCATCGACTTGACGCGACGGGTGCTGGATGCGGAAATCTACGGGCTGACCTCGCCGCTACTGACGACGTCGGACGGAAAGAAAATGGGTAAAAGCCAGTCGGGCGCGATCTGGCTGAATGCCGATATGCTGTCGCCCTACGAGTTCTGGCAGTTCTGGCGCAATACCAGCGATGCTGATGTGGGGCGCTTCCTGAAACTCTACACCGAATTACCGGTCGAGGAATGCGACCGGTTGGGCGCATTGCCCGGTTCCGAGATCAACCAGGCCAAGATTACGCTGGCAAATGAGGTCACGAAGCTGGCCCATGGGGTGGCGGCGGCAGAGGCGGCGGAGGCGACGGCAAAAGGCGTTTTTGTCAATCACCTTTCGGCGCAGGGTATTAACGCCTATTCGGAAGTTTCGTCTCCGACAGTGGGTACAGGACTGCCTCGGTTAGAGCTTACCGCCGCCGATGTCACTGACGGTATCTCGTTAGCTCAACTTTTCCTGAGATCGGGTCTCGCTTCGTCAGGTAAAGAAGCGAAGCGGCTGATCACGGAAGGCGGCGCGCGTGTTAACGATGCTGTAGTGACAGAACCAGGCCAGATGTTCGGAGCAGCAGAACTGGCGGAACCCTTGAAGCTGACGGCAGGCAAGAAACGCCATGCGCTTGTGGTATTGTCCTGAATTTCACCCGTGAAACGACAGCCAAGCCTTTGAGCTAGTATAAGAGCGTTATTTCAATCGAATAATCACCTCGGCAGATTTCGCTCAAATTCGCCCATCCCGAGGATCCGCGCCGAACCGGCGCGGACCGCAGAGATATCTTGCGGGCCTCTGGGCTCGCTCCGCCAAGATACATCAGTTGCCGAGCATCCATTTCCCTTCGGGGTGAAAGGCGTGAAAGGCGAAAGCGAAGACCACATCATGCACCAGATCGCGCCCGGTGGCGCTGTCGCGCACGCGGATATTGCCAACATCGCGGCCCTTGGCGATGCTTGATGTATCGAGCGCTGATGCCTGACCTTCAGCCCAGCTGATGGTCACACCTGCCTCCGCAATTTCGCCTGCACCGGCCACTCTTTCCAGCGGCCAGGCGCGTTGGCCGACGCGCACGACACGGCTCAGG
>JAOUMG010000089.1 GCA_029881635.1 Paracoccaceae bacterium
TCAAACAATTAAAGGGTGTGCGACAGATATGCTGCGACTCGACGCTCTTTCGAAGGCGACGAGGGCAAGCAGTTGGGCGCGCGAAGCCCGCGAGCAAGAGGTGGCTGGAAGGATCAGCAATGCCTTCGATAGTTGGGATCTTGTTTTCAACTATCGCTTTCCACTCTATCGACTGTAGGAGGCAGGTGTACAGCGCGTGCTTGCACGAACCATCACCGGCATCGGCGCGCCACCCACCCCCCTACTTCCCCAACCTGTGATCCCGGAACGCCCGCCGCGCCTCCAACTCCTTCTTCTCCTCCGCCGCCTTCTCCCGCGCCTCGCCGGTGTCGGCCTCGGCGATGGCGCGGTCGGGCAAGCGTAAGGTCCGCCCCCGCACACACCATATCCCCGGCGCACCCCCCCTCACGTCCCCCGCTTGCGCGCATCCCTTAACCGCTTCAGATCCTCGATCCGCGCCCGGCGTTTTTCGGCCTCGGGGCGGGCGGCCTCGGCGGCTTCGCGGGCCTCGAACTCGGCGCGGGCGGTGTCGAGGATTTCGCGGCGCAATCCCTTTTCCTCCTCTTCCAGCGTGGGCTGGTAGCGAACGGACTCGGCCCCCGTCACCACCCCCGCCAGCCGCGCCAGCATGAAGCTGCGCAAAACCGCGTTCATCCGGCTGAGATGCCCCCGCCCGGTGGCGCGAAAGAACGCCACCACATCGTCGTCGATCCTCAGCGTCAGCTTCGACTTCAACGGCACGTCCGGGCGGGTGGCGATCTCGAACCAGGCCTGCGGGATGCGGGGGCTGTCGGCCAGCCCCCAGCGCAGATCCGTTTCAAGGTCGCGCAGGTTCAGCGCCAGTTCGTGGTAGCGGGCGGCGCGGGTGGTGTCGGCGCGGGTCGGGCGGGTCATGGCCGGGGCGGTCCTTTCTGGGGCGCTGCCCAGACTGCCCCAGGGCGGGTTAGCGCCCCGTAAACCCCCCGCGCGCCCTGTCGGGACGGAGGCGGTACAGATGCGGGACGGGCGCGGGACGGATGCGGGACGCCTCGCCACAGCCTTCAAACCGCAGTTTTCCCCTGTAAAACAAGGAAAACGCGCGGGGCGATTGCCCCGCGCGCGGTGGTCTTCCGGGAGTGGTAACCTAGTCTTACCGGTCGCTGCCGCGCGACTGCTTCGGCGCGGCGATCCAGTCGCTGTTATCGGCAGAGCGCGACACACCGGCGTCCTTCTGGCTGTCGAAGAAGTTGATCAGGCGGTTATAGTCATTGGCTTCGGTGGCCGAGGACAATTCGCCAAGCTGGGCGGTGGTGTAGACGCCGGGCTCGACCCCGACGGAGCGGGCAAGCTGGTCATCGGTCATGGCGAAAGCCGGGGCGGAAACGGCGAGGGCGATGGCGGTGATTGCGATCTTCTTAAACATGGTCTGTCCTTTCGTTGGCGCGGAACTTTTCCGCTTTGATGGGCGTCCCGGGGGGATGGGACTGTGAACGCTTTGGACGGTGGCGGCCTTTGTCTGTTGAGGGCTCACCGCCGTCTGCCCAACTGAGATGGGTATTGTATTTCAGCAGAAAATGCGTCTTTCTATCGAGGCACTGTTCGCTGATGCACAGCAAGACTGCGTGAGCGGAAGGCGAAAAAAACGAACGGATTCGTGAGGTTGGCGTGATGGAGAACTGGGATGAGATCCGAACGGCCTTTCAGGTCGCAAGGATCGGAACCGTCAGCGGCGCTGCTGAGGTGCTGGGACGGATAGGACATGAATCCGCATAGTCCAGCAGCGCAGGCAAAGTGTATTCAAGTCACTCAGCGAGACAACTACCCTTGATGAGCCGATGTTAAGCAAGCGGCTACTTCTTTGCGCGGACCTTTTGCAAAAGCGGCATCAGTTCGGCCATTTCGGGCCCGTGCTGCTGACCTGTCAATGCGTGGCGCAGGGGCATGAACAGCGCTTTGCCCTTGCGGCCGGTCGCCTCTTTGACGGCAGAGGTCCACTCGCTCCACGTCGATGATGTGAAGGGTAGCGGTGGCAGCAGGGCCATGGCCTGAGCAACGAATTCCGCATCCTCGGGCGCGATCACCGGTTCAGCACCGTCACGACAAAGCGCCCACCAACCCGCAAGATCATCGAGGATAGTGATGTTCTTGGAAGCGACACTCCAGAACTGTTCGGCGATTTCACCCGGAACGCCAAGGGCGGCGATCCGATCGCGAACCGCCTCGAAAGGCAAGGATTGGTTGTGCTTTTGTGTCAGCGGGAACAGGTCCGCCACGTCGAATTTCGTCGGCGCGGCGCCGAACTGCGACAATTCAAATCCTTCGGCGATTTCATCCAGTGACGCGCGCAGCTCCACCGGCTGCGACGACCCGAGCCGCGCCATCAGGCTCAGCAGCGCTTCGGGCACGATGCCCTGCGCCCGCAGATCGCGCAGGGACATGGTCCCCAGGCGTTTTGACAACCCTTCGCCTTGCGCACCGGTCAAAAGCGAATGATGCGCGAATTCCGGCGGTGTGCCGCCCAGCGCCTTCATGATCTGGATCTGCGTGGCGGTGTTGGTCACATGGTCTGCACCGCGCACAATATGGGTAACGCCCATATCGACGTCATCCACCGATGACGCAAAGGTATAGAGCACCTGACCATCGGCACGGATAAGCACCGGATCAGAGACTGAGGCTGCATCGATGGAGATGTCGCCCATAATGCCGTCAGTCCATTCGATGCGCTCCAGATCAAGCTGAAAACGCCAGTAGCCATCCCGGCCTTCGGCGCGTAGCTTTTCGCGCTCGGCTTCCGTCAGGTTCAGCGACGCGCGGTCATAGACCGGTGGCTTACCCATATTGCGCTGTTTCTTGCGCTTCAGATCAAGTTCGGTAGGCGTTTCAAAGCATTCGTAAAACCGCCCCTTGGCTCGCAGGTCTGCGGCAGCCTCGGCATAACGGTCCAACCGGTCTGACTGCCGTTCGATCCGGTCCCAGATCAGGCCCAGCCATTCCAGATCGCGCATGATCCCGTCGACATATTCCTGTTTCGACCGTTCCTGATCGGTATCATCCAGCCGGAGGATGAATGTCCCCCCCGCCTTGCGGGCGATAAGATAGTTGAACAGCGCCGCACGCAGGTTGCCGACATGGATATAGCCGGTGGGTGACGGGGCAAAACGGGTGGTGGTCATCGCAATCTCCTGTTGCCGTCCCTCTTTCATAAGACGCACATTTTGTCCATATGACGTCAGACCGAGGAGACAAGTATGCAGGACTGGCTGGGGCGGGTAGCCCCCGATCTTGACGCGATCGAATTTCTGGCGCGAGCGACGGTGGCTGATTTACCACCGGCATTTGTCGGGCCTGCGCAATCGGTATTGCTGCGTGTGGCCGATTTTCCACCTGAGGATATGCTCGAGGAACTGAATGTCGAAGATCCATTTGAACTGACCGGACTTTATGACGGCGTACCGATGACCGAGAAATCCGTCATGGACATGATGGACCGGCCAGACACGATCTGGTTGTTCCGACGGTCAATACTTGATGAGTGGTCCGAACGCGGAAACGTCACTTTAGGGCAATTGGTGGCCCATGTGATGATCCACGAATTGGCCCATCACTTTGGCTGGAACGACGACGAAATCGCCGCAATTGACCGTTGGTGGGAATAAATCACGGTTTCGTGACTGTGTTATCATGCGGCGCGGTCCTAGGCTGGTATGTGTAACAACCAACAAGGGAGAGAGAACCATGACGATTTCGAAAGGGCTTTCCCGCCGTCAGGCGCTTCTGGCTGGAGCATCTGCTCCGGCAATTGCAATGCTGGGCGCCGGACGCGCCGCGGCCAAGGCTGAGATGAAGGGGGCGGCTCAGCCGCTTTACAGCCGCTTCATGCTGGGTGATTTTGAGGTGACGACCCTTCTTGCTGGAACCCGCCCGGTACCGGACCCGCAGACGATATTCGGCATGAATGTCAGTGCCGAGGAATTCGCCGCTGCTTCGGCCGAGGCGTTCATACCTGCGAATGTCGCGCAGTTCTTCTTTACCCCGACAGTGGTCAATACCGGCGAGGAGCTGGTCCTGTTTGACACGGGTCTGAATGCCGAGGGTATTACGGCGGCATTGGCGGCGGCAGGGTATGCACCTGACGATGTCGATGTGGTGGTTATCACCCATATGCACGGCGACCATGTTGGCGGGCTGAATTCCGACGCTGGCAACACCTTTGCCAACGCCCGGTATGTAACCGGTGCGACCGAGCATAACCATTGGATGGGTGCGGGCAATGAGACCTTTGACAAAAAGGTGCGCCCGCTCAGCGATCAGTTCGCGTTCCTCGATGATGGTGGCGAGGTCGTGTCAGGCATCACGGCGATAGCGGCTCACGGCCATACGCCGGGGCATATGGGCTATATGATCGAGAATTTCGGCAAGTCGTTGGTGCTGATTGCGGATACTGCAAATCATCCGGTCTGGTCGCTGGAACGCCCCGATTGGGAAGTGAAGTTCGACGCCGACAAGGCCGCCGCTGCCGCAACCCGCCGCAAGATGCTGGGCATGATCGCGGCCGACAAATTACCCTTTGTCGGTTATCACATGCCCTTCCCCGCAACCGGTTTTGTCGAGGCCAAAGGCGACGGGTTCCGCTACATCCCGTCAAGCTATCAGCTGATGCTGGAATAATCGGTCAGGGGGGCTGCGCCGCGTTCGCGCCCCCCCTTTTTTCACGCCGTAAGTTTCGCAGTCATCTCGACCAGCCGTTTGGCCTGATGCGCCACGGATGCGCGGCCCTTGTCGTCAAGCGCGCCTGCATTGGTTGAGAACCCGTAGGGATTGCCACCCGTTTCAAACAGAACCGGATCGGTATAACCGGGCGCGACGATGATCGCCCCCCAATGCATGGCAGTCGTGTAAAGCGACAGGATCGTGGCCTCTTGCCCGCCATGGGCATTCTGGGCACTGGTTGTGGCTGTGAATGTCTTGTTGGCAAGCGCGCCTTTCATCCAGAGCCCCCCCAATGTGTCGATGAAGGCGCGCAACTGGCTGGCAACCACGCCATAACGGGTCGGGGCAGAAAAGAAATACCCGTCAGCCCATTCCATATCGTCATGGCTGATTTCGGGAATATCCGCAGTCTTGGCGGCTTGCGCCTTCCACGTATCCTGCCCTTCCACGACGGCCTTGGGTGCGGTTTCCGCAACACGGCGGAGCCGAACTTCAGCTCCGGCTGCTTTGGCGGCTTCGGCGGCGGTTTCAGCCACCTGATGGTTGGTGCCATAGGTCGAATAAAAGATGATGGCGATTTTCGGTTTGGTCATCGGATGCTCCTGCACTTGATCTGAAAGAGCATGTGAATTCTTTTATTGAAACGCACAATTCCGTGCAAAAGCGAAGCGACTGTGCGAAATTGACGGGAACGCCCGTTTCACCGGGGCAATACGGCCCAAAACTTGCCAAGATCCTGAAGTCCAGAACGGATAAGTCGCCCGAGCACCCCAAGGTCGATATCGTCGAGCTTATTGATGTACAGGCAGGATTTTCCCAATCGATGCTTGCCCAGATCTTTCAGGATATGTCCGAAGTCACTGTATCCGGGTAAGATATAGATGCTTATCGCCGCCTTACGCGGAGAAAAGCCGGTAGCTAGAAAATCGCCTTCGCGCCCGCTGGCATAACGATAATGGTAACGACCGTATCCGATGATGGACGCCCCCCACATTACCGGCTGAAATCCGGTCACATCGCGAAAGAGACGGTTCAGAATATCAGCCTCGGCCGCGCGTTTTGCGGGCTGGACAGTCGCGATGTAGTCTTCGACCCTCATATCGGTCGGCAGGGTTTTGTTGGTGGCCATTCTCAAGATTTGCACGAAAGGACCACACCGGCCCAGCAAACCTCAGAAGGAAACTTCCGCCAGTGTTGCACGGTGATCTGACGGCCATGGGTCGACGGCCAGATCCGACCGTGGCCCGGTTTCACCCACGATCCATGCATCCCTGACCACGAGATCCGGTGCACGCGCAAAGGCGAAATCTATTCGGTCGTGGTGATCCTCAGGATCGGCCTCATCGCCTTGCGGGGTCCAGGTATAGGCGGGTTTAGCAACCGGATCGCTGTGAATGGCCCGGTAGGTATCGACAAAGCCCAGTTCCGACAGCGAATGTGTCGTCGGCCATTCGACCTTGACCGGCTGTTGGCCAGCCACTGCGGCTGCATCGGTCCAGTCATATTCCGACGGTTCGTTGAAATCCCCAAAGACGAACACGGCGGCAGCGCCCTCAGCCTCTTTCATATCAGAAAACAGCAGCTCCATTGCCGGGCCACGTGTTTTTGTGGCCCATTCCTGGGCTTCGGCTTCGGTCGAAATGAACGGTGCCGGGCCGTATTCGATGTTCAGAAGCTGATAGGGTTGGTAGGGTTCATCATCCAGATGAATATTGAAAGCCCAGACTGTCTGGCCATTCACGTCAATGGGAACGCCCAGATCATTGGCGCTGGCCGCACCGATCGGATAGCGCGACAGCAGCGCATTGGCCCAAAGGGCAACATTTTCCTGAGTTTGGTCATAGTAGAAATAGCCCAGCGCATCGGCGATTTCTTTCGCCACCGAAACGCCAGCTGCCGGGCAATTATCCGCTTCGCAGATTTCACCTTCAAGGCGTGTTTCCTGCAGACCAATAATGTCCGCATTAGCCGCGCTCAAAACGGCAACGGTTTCGTCGACACCCTTGTCTTCGTTGCCACCGCCGCCCCAGATGTTGTAACTCATGATCCGAAGGGTTGTTTCTGCAGCCGCCGGTACGGCCGCGATAACGCCTGCAAAAAGTGCTGAAAGAAACCGCTTTTTCATAGCCATCTCCTGTTCTCACACAGCTGGAGATTACTACCGAAAAAGATTCGCGGAAGCGAAAAAATGCGTGCGTCCTGCGCGCCTGTTAATGCCGATTTCCCGGGGGTTAGGTCAACCGCCACTAGGTATCGGGCACGAAATCTGATGGGTTAGGTTTCGGGCCAAATCCAAAGCGCATTCAAAGGGGAAAATGGGTGACAGTTAACCTCTGCGCACAGGTCAACGGCGCAAAAACAGCGCGTTATCAGCATCCCATGAAAGGGTTACTTCCGTTCCCTCACCGATACCCTCGGCCGCAGAAGCAAGATTGGAGCGATAAACCTGTACGGGCGCATCGACACCGTCAACAGTGACCATGAAATGACTGCGATCACCCAAATAGGATATCGCGCTGATGCGGCCGGTGACAGCGTTG
>JAOUMG010000090.1 GCA_029881635.1 Paracoccaceae bacterium
CCCAGCGAACTGAATTCGTGGACTACCGGATCGAAGAATGACTTGACCGTGCCAGTGCCGGGGCGTAGACGGCATGCGCTTCCATATTGGGGGCCAAGTCTCCGCAACCTTGCAAAAAACGGAATAAACATGACCCGCAATCTGATTCCTGGCATTATTGCCATGGCCGCCATCGTGGTGGCGTCGAACATCCTTGTGCAGTTTCTCTTTGGCGAGTGGCTGACATGGGGCGCCTTCACTTATCCCTTCGCTTTTCTTGTCACCGACCTGACAAACCGCCTGCTAGGCGCTGCCGCTGCCCGCAAGGTCGTTACCATCGGCTTTGTCGTTGGTGTGATCTGTTCGCTGATCGGTACGCAGATCATGGGCGAATTTGGGCCACTCGTTACATTGCGGATTGCCCTTGGTTCGGGGCTGGCCTTCCTTGCCGCACAGATGGTCGATGTGTCGGTGTTTGATCGGCTTCGGGCTGGCAGTTGGTGGAAAGCCCCGCTGATATCGACGCTGGTGGGGGCGTCTTTGGATACGGCGATCTTCTTCACAGTGGCTTTTTCGGCGGCACTGATCTTTCTGGAACCGTCCAATGATGTGTCCTGGGCGGGTGAGGTGAAACCGCTGCTGGGCATGGGTCCTGCAGTGCCACTTTGGGTATCGCTGGCCACAGCCGATTGGCTGGTCAAACTGTCACTGGCGATTGTTGCATTAGTGCCATTCCGCTTCATTGTCGGAAAATTGACAGCACGGGTAGCGTAAAATCTTTTGACAAACGCAAAATCTGTGTCAGCCTCAGCACAACGGAAACGTAGTGAAAGGAGGTGATCCAGTGTCTAGAGTGATATTGGAGAGAGGTGTCGGGACAGTCAGGGAGGTTCTCGCCTAAGGGCAGACCCAAGGGTTAGGAACCCTGACTGGGCCAAGTCGTGACAGCGACACCCTAACTGGCCCATCTCCGTAGATCTCGGAGGGCCGTCCTTTTCAAGGGCGGCCCTTTGTAGTTTCAGGGGGCAATAATGCGTCTGGCAACCGTCCCGCATCCGTATGGCATCTGTCGGGTATCCGTCCCGACATGTGTCGGGACAGCGGTTTTTGGAAAGGGGGGGTGCGTCGGGTCAGAAAGACCTTGGGCTTTGTCCTTTTGGGCGTCACGCTGCCGATGGCAGCGGTCGGAGATCGGAGCGGTTAGGGCGATCATTCAGAAACACCCGAAGCTTGACCGGCAGCAGGCCGCAGCCTCAGGCAACCGCCTTGTGGCGGCAGAAGCATGATGCCTTGATGGGGACTGCGGCGCGCGCCACGGCCTGATCAAGCTGCAGTTTCAAATGACGCACCTCATCTGTTTCACCCCGTCTGGTCAGGCATTCATGCAGCCCGTGCAGGCTCCAGACATTTCGCGGATGCTGGCAGGCGCGGCTCAGCGTGTCGTCAAGACCGAGGTCCGCGCGGTAGACGGATTCTGCTTCGTCCAGATGCCCCTGATCCAACAGGAGCGCACCGAGCGCGTGGCGCGTAGGCTGCATCCAGCCCCACGGTTCGTCATAGGGCAAGGTATCGTCGGTTTCGACCGAACGGCGCAGATGCTCAAATGCCTTGCCGTGGTTGCCCTTGTGATACTGCAATTCGCCCAGCATCATCTGTTCGGCAACGCCAAGGATATCGCGGCAGGTATTGTTGAAGAGCATGCGGCTCTCTGGAACGCGGTCACGCGCTGTGAAGAACAGGTCGCGCTCTGCCTCGGCCTTTTCAAGATCGCGCAGATTGGCAAAAGCGACGGTCCGCGCATAATGCATCATTGCTGTAGTGACACAGAACAGGTCACGATCCTCGGGCAGGTCTTGTTCCAGAATATCCTGCCAGAGGCCAAAGCGGATCAGCACGTGCTGTTTCATGGGAACGAAGGCCTCAAACCAATCCGCCATCGGCCGCAGCATCGGTTCCGGCAATCCATCTATCAATGCCTGTGCCGCTTCTAGTGCGGGGGCTGGCTGGCCGAGGAACATTGCGCCGTAAATCTTGAAGTGCTGATTGTGGCAGCGATAGATCGTGTAGAAGTTTTCGCCGCCAACGCGGTCCAGATATTTCTGGTCGGCCAGGATCGCGGCAGAGTTGCGCGCGACAACGTTCTGATAGTCGCCACAAAGCACATCAATATGTGTTGCCATGTGGATCAGGTGCCCCGCATCCGGAACCAGCGTGGTCAGGCGGTCACCGTGGCGCAGCGCCTTTTCCGGTGTCGGCGACATTTCCATGAGATGGATATACATGTGCAACAGACCCGGATGATCCCATGCCCCAGCGATGGTATCGAAGGCTGTTTCGAGTATCACTTTGGCTTCCATGGTATCGGAGCCAGCGGTTGGCAATCCGGTCGACATATCCCAGAGCTTCCACGGGGTGCGGTTCATCATGGCTTCGGCACACAGGGCGCAGACGTCGGGATCGGCTGGGTATTTGGCATGTACAGCCCGCATCGCTGATGAGTAGGCGTCATTGAACGGGCTGAAATCTTCAACGTCATCCTGCGGATACCGTTTGGCCAGGGCCGTAATCAGATCGCGTTCGACCGGTGAAAGCTGTTGGGACATGCTGGAGGCTGCGGCAAGCGAGCTGTTTGCCAGACGCAGTGCGGCCGGCTTTTCTTCGTCTTCGAAGGTATCCCAGGCTTTGTTGTAATTCGGTCCGATAGCGTAGGCGATACCCCAGTGGGCCATCGCACAATGCGGGTCGGCCTTAAGTGCCTTTTCAAAGCAGGCGATCGCCTCTTCGTGGTTATAGCCATAAATCCAGATCAAGCCGCGATCGAACCAGAGCTGCGCCGTGCTGTTGGCCACCGTGACATCGCGGGAATAATGCCCGAGGTTAAAATAGTCCATTTGACGCCCCCAGTTTTGCTGTGGTTGTAACCCTAGCATATGTGCACTGAAATTCGTGCCAGTTTCCCGCGAACTGTTTCACCATCGCCACAAACCCCTGTAAGATCATGAACATGCTGCGGATCAACGATGACATAACACTTGCCGATTGGGAGCTGACCGAGAGCTTTACCCGATCTTCCGGGCCGGGCGGACAGAATGTGAACAAGGTATCGACAGCTGTTGAACTGCGGTTCGAGGCAGAGCGCAGCCCGCATCTGGAACCATCGGTCAAGGCAAGGCTGAAGCGCAGGGCCGGTCGGCGGTGGACGACGGATGGGGCCATCGTGATCCGTGTCGAAGATACCCGAAGTCAGGCCCGCAACCGCGAACTGGCCCGCGAACGGCTGGCCGAACTGATCCGCGCCGCACTGGTCGCGCCCAAACGGCGGATCGCCACAAAGCCGACGTTGGGCAGCAAACGCCGCCGCCTGGCGGCAAAATCCGCCCGAGGCGAAGTAAAGGCACTGCGCGGCAAGGTAGAGGATGAATAGGCACGGGCCTGAAACCCCGGCTGTTGAATTGCGGAGAGCCGACTTCTTGTTGGGCTGGCAGCAGCAGCGGTATGGCGACAGAGATCGGCCCGGGCAGGCGAATACCGTCTTAAAATCGTGACAATGCCTGTCAGATGCGGCGGTCAGCGAAAGGATTGTTTGCGGCAGTCCACATTTGTGGCAAACAACGGCAAGCCGTATCGTTCCGGCATTTTGTGGACAGACGCGTTTCGGGGACCATGCTTAAGAAAGCCTTCATGCTCATTTCGGGCAATGCCTTTGGTTCGGCTTTCTTGCTGGCGCGAAACCTGATCGTAGCCCGGCTGATCAGCCCAGAAGATTACGGTATTGCCTCGACCTTTGCGATCAGCATGTCGATCGTCGAGATGTTTTCCAATTTCGGTCTGAACCAGATGATCGTCGTCGACAAAGACGGTGACGACCCCGAAGTGCAAAAGGCATTGCAGGGATTCCAGATGCTGCGCGGCATTGCGTCAAGTCTGCTATTGTTTCTGATTGCGGGACAATTCGCGGCTTTTCTGGGTATTCCCGACCTTGCCTGGGCTTATCAGGTCATTGCCTTCATTCCACTGATAAACGCGTTGCAGCATTTTGACATGCACCGGTTGAAGCGGCACCTGAGGTTTGCGCCGTCGATTCAGGCCGCCGCCCTCCCGCCGCTGGTATCGGTGCTGGCGCTGTGGCCGCTGGCGCTGATTTATGACGATTACCGCATCATGCTGGTCGCACTGTTTGTGCAGGCGATTGCGCTGGTGATCCTGTCGCATGTCGCAGCCGAGCGCCCCTACCGGCTGAAAATTGATTTTGCACTGATCCGGCGTGCCACGGTATTTGGCTGGCCGCTGCTCTTGAACGGGGCTTTGCTGTTTTGCGTGTTCAATGGCGAAAGGCTGATTGTCGGCCGCGAACTGGGGATGTTGCAGCTTGGGCTGTTTTCAATGGCGTTTACGCTTACACTGACGCCCACGCTGGTTCTGGCAAATTCGAGCCAGTCGTTTTTCCTGCCGCAGCTTTCAGCTGTACGCGAGAGCAGGGAAAAGTTTCAGTTCCTCAGCGTGGTGGCGCTGGAATCAAGTCTGCTGATCGGTGTCTTGCTGGTTCTGTGTGTGGCATTGTTTGGTGCGCCGGTTATCGCGCTTCTGGTCGGCCCGAAGTATTTCGGCGTCCTGTCCTTTCTTGTTCCCATGGCGGTTTTGCAGGCGGTTCGCGGCGCTAAAACCGGCAGTGCGATTGTCGCCCTTTCAGTGGGGCGATCGGGGAACTCTGTTGTGGCCAATCTTTTTCGGGTCCTGTCGCTGCCCGTGTCCTGGCTGGTGGCGATAAGGACGGGGGATGTTCTGGCGATTATCTGGATCGCCTGTGCCGCTGAGGTTCTGGGCTATCTTACCGCGGTTGGTTTGGCTGCAATGCGTACCGGGATTAGTATCCGGCAGATTGTTGTCCCCTCTTTGCTGTCAGCGCTGGCATGTTTGGTTGCGGTCGCAGATGCCCATTATTATGAACCGCAGCCGGATTTCGCCAGCGATCTTCATTGGGCAAAGTGGCTGGTCATCCTGACCTGTCTTGCCGCGATAGCGTCGATGCGCGGATTGCAGCGATATGTTGCTGGTCAGTTCAAGGATTCCGGGAACTGAGCCCTTTCAACTCCGCATTCGGATCAGTTTCGCAGGGACCCCGGCAAAAATCGCACCGGCGGGAACGTCACGGGTGACGACCGATCCTGCGCCCACGATTGCGCCATCGCCGATGGTTATGCCGGCGGTCAGGATCGACCGGGCGCCAATCCAGCAATCCTTGCCGATGATGATGTCCCGTTCGATCATGTCCTGATCGGTTATGCGCTTGTCTGCTTGCGTGCCGTAGTCAGCGGCAGTGGCGAAAACTTCGGGGCCAAATGTGGTCCGGTCGCCGATACGGATCCAACTGCTGGTTCGACCTGCCCAAAGGGAACAGCGCGCCCCGATCTGCACCTGATCCCCCAACGCGATCCGTTCGCCATTGGCAAAGGATATGTTGGGGGCCAGTCGCACATCGTGGCCTAAAGTCAGCAACCGCCGTTGGGTTACATGAGTATAGCCGTAATAATGCATGATCCTGAAAGGATGCAGAAGCACGCCCGGGTCGAAAATGGATCGTAGAACGCGGGTCAGGCGCGTCAGAATGGTGCGCCGGACAACGGCCATGACAAACTCCTTCAAAGTTCGTCAGAGAATAGAATGGTTTGCATTCATATTGAATCAGAATTCGCCAAAAACTTGGTCATTGCCGTCATTCCGGCTTAGAACAAAACACAAAGCGTCCTAAATGCTTCTACAGTCGCCGTTACGCATATGCCCCTGTCATGGTTTGTTTGCCCATTGCCCTTAACCAGCCATAGTGACCGATTCAATTCCCTGATGCCCGCGATCTGGGGCGTGGCGGTATCGGGTATGATAGCCTTTGGCCTGCCCGCGCGGGCGGCAGAGCTGATTTCGCACGGGGTTTTTTACTGGGATGAGGATCTGGCCGATTTTGGCGGGTTCTCAGGGCTGGCGATAGCTGATGGCGGCGCAACGCTTTATGCCGCCAGTGACAGGGGTGAACTGTTTCGGGCGGCGATTGCCCGCGATGGTTCGGGCAGGATTGCCCATGTCGAGACCCGGTGGCAGGGTCGGTTTCTGGATAATTTCGCACAGCCCGTCGACGGTTTTACCGCAGATGCGGAAGGTCTGGCCATTGGTGCCGATGGCACGGTTTTTGTGGCATTTGAAAGCTATGCGCGTGTTGCGGGCTTCCATCCCCCGGATATGACGCCGCAAGCCGAAAGCTATTGGGACCGGTTTCGCCAGACCTGGGGCAATGAAGGCTTTGAGGCGCTGGCAATCATGCCCGACGGTCAGTTTCTGGTCATCGAGGAAAGGCCCGCAGATGGAGTGGCTGGCTATCCCACATTCCTGGGCAGGAACGGTACATGGGTATCCGGGCCTGAACTGCCCGTCACCGATGATTTTCACGCTGTCGGGGCCGATTTCGGACCAGACGGAATGCTTTACCTGCTGGAACGGCGCACGGATCTGCTGGCGCGGTTTTCCAGCCGCATCCGGCGCTTTGCCTTTGACGGGCATGCATTTGATACCGGTGAAACGCTGTTGAGTACAGAACCTGCGGCGTTGGACAACATGGAAGGTATCAGCCTTTGGACCGATGCCGGGGGGCGGGTGATTGTCAGCCTGATTTCCGACGATAACTTCCTGATCTTTCAGAACACTCTGATCGTGGAATACAATCTGATTGAATGAGTGTTAATGTCGCTGTAGCGGTCGCGATAGGTTTGTCGCAGCAAATTGGTTTTGCCAATTTGGCGCCGCTCAGCTAAAACCGCGGAGAATTTTGAGATCAGGCGCATCGCGATGCCGCTGTGTAGTTGTGCCTTTGTTAGCTGGAACGTTAAAAGATAATTTGAGGCGAGAGCGAGGCTATTTGTGAAGATTGCAGTGTTTGGGCTTGGGTATGTCGGAATTGTTTCGGCTGCTTGTTTAGCGCGTGATGGGCATGAGGTCATTGGCGTTGACCCCCAGCAGACCAAGGTCGATCTAGTCAATGATGGAAAGCCACCAATCATTGAACAGAATGTAGGTGAAATGATCACCGAGGCCGTAAAAAATGGCATGATGCGCGCTACAACCTCTGCCACCGAAGCCGTCGAATTTGCCGATCTGAGCATGGTCTGTGTGGGTACACCATCGCGCCGTAATGGCAGCCTTGAGATATCCGCTGTTGAA
>JAOUMG010000091.1 GCA_029881635.1 Paracoccaceae bacterium
GCATCTAGGTTGTCGAGCGCCCGAAATCCCATCGCGTCCCGGGTTTTCACCGTGGCGCTGCCGATATGGGGCAGCATGAAGACGTTTTGATACCCGGCAAGCTGTGGGTTTCCACCGGGTTCTTTGACAAAGCAATCCAGCCCCGCCGCCGACAGCTTTCCGCTGTTCAGGGCTGCGACTAGCGCATTTTCGTCCACCAATGCGCCCCGTGCGGTGTTCACGAGAACGGCGCCATCCGGCAATTGCGCGAATCGGGCCGCGTTCATGAAGCCGGTGGTTTCGGGCGTAGCCGGGCAGTGAAGCGATGCGAAATCGGCAATATTCAGCAGGCTTTCCAAGTCGTCATGAAACACAGCCCCGCATTCGAGATCTGGCGCCAGTCGGTGGCGGTTGAAATAGTGAACATCCATATCAAAACCGCGGGCCTTGCGGGCAAATGCCCTGCCGACGCGGCCCATGCCGACAATTCCCAGCCTTGCGCCGGTTACCTGTTTGCCGACCATGAAAGACGGGCTCCAGCTTTCCCAGTTGCCGGTGCGCACCAGTGTATCGCCTTCGATCGCGCGACGGGCGGCCCCGAGCATCAGCAACATGGCAATTTCAGCCGTGGCGTCAGATAAAACATCGGGCGTGTTTGTCACCGAAATACCGCGGGCTTTCAGAGCGGGCAGATTACAATGATCGACACCAACGGAATGGTTGGCGATGATCTTGACACGCGGGTCCAGCCGGGCGGCGACCTCGGCGCTGAAAATCTCGGAATGGCAGGGGATGATCGCATCAACCCTTGCGCTCATCGCGATGATCTCATCGGCGGTTCCAGGTTCATCCGTCTCGGTCAGAATGACGTTATAGTCGCGCCGGGCACGGGCTAGCGTCGCCTCAGATAAACGGCGCGAGATCCAGACAGTTTGACGTTTGGCCATCGGTTACTTCCGCCGAATGCAATCTTCCCAGAAATTGTAGATCGCCAGGCCAAGAACAAAAAAGGCAATCAGCATAAATGGCAGGCCGCCTTTGAAGCCGGCAAAACCAGTCGAAATGCTGTGTGACAGTCCCAATACGAAGGTCATCACCAAGGCGGTACCGATCAGCCCCAGGATAAATTTTGTTCCATATGAAAGCATCGCAACTCTCCTTGTTTTCAGGCGTCAGCGGCGCTGACATGGTGTTGAAGCCAGTTTGCGGTCCGCAACAGGCGGTCGTCCCGTTCGGTCGCACCGATAAGCTGGACCCCCACCGGTAACCCAGTATTACCGACCAACATCGGTAAAGTCACGGCGGGCAACCCGGCGAGCGTCCAGATCGTGCAGAAAATCGGATCACCCGTTCCCGAGCCGAAAAGCGGCGCCTCGCCTGCGGCGCTGGGCGCAATGATGGCATCGAAATCAACGAAAAGATTGGCAAAGAATGCCTCGGCCGAGGTGCTAACATTCTGCGCATCTTCGTACTGGGCCTGACTGATGGCACGACCGCGCGTGATGATGGGTTGGAGTGTGCTGCTGATCTGATCCCAGTGATCATCGAACGTGGATTTCAGGTGTTGGCAGATTTCGAATTCATGAATGATGCCCTGAACCCGGATCAGATCGGCCAACGGTGCGGCGGCGGTCATTCGTTCGATCTTAGCACCCAACGTATCGGTCACGGCGGCCAGACCCTCACGTGCATCGTCGTTCAGCCGGTCGAAATAGGGCAGGTCAAGCCAGAGGAAATCGGGCTCTACCGGAACATCGGCTTGGGCGCCACGGGCCATTTCCGGACGGGGCCGGGCGAAGGAAGCCGGGTCAGAAGGATCAAAGCCCGAAATCGCATCCGCGAGCAGTGCCACGTCATCAAGTGTGCGGCCAAAGCAGCCGACCTGATCGAGTGTGACAGAGGTTTGCAGGATGGCGCGCCGGGAAATCATTCCGCGGGTCGGTTTGAACCCGAACACTCCGCAGAATGAGGCAGGGCGAATGACCGAACCGTTGGTTTGCGTGCCGATGGCCAGTGGCACGTTATGGGCAGCTACCGCGGCGGCGGAACCGGCAGAAGACCCTCCGGGGCTGTGGGCCGGATTGTGAGGATTGCGCGTAACCGCCGGATGGGCAAAGGCGAGTTCGGTTGTCACCGTCTTGCCCATGATTACAGCGCCAGCTTCACGCAAACGGTCAACTATGCCTGCATCGGTATCGGGCTGACGGCCTGCGAATATCGGTGTGCCCCGTTCCGTCGGCATGTCTTTGGTATCGATGATGTCCTTCAGCCCGACCGGAATGCCATGCAGGGCCCCCAGCGGGTAGCCAGCTTTGCGTATCCTGTCCATTTCGGCGGCCTGAGCCAAGGCGGCATCCCCGTCCAGATGCGCCCAGGCCTGCAGGTCCGGTTCTGTTTCGGCGATCCGGGTTAAACAGGATTTGACAAGATCAACCGAGCTCAGCCGACCTTCGCGCATATTGCGCCCAGCCTCGGTGGCCGAAAGGGCGTTGGGCGCTATCTTCATGGAACATAGGTGCCGAACAGATAATCCGGAAACCAGAGTGCAATTCCCGGGAAGCGGTACATCAGCATCATCGAGAAGATCACGATAGCCAGATAGGGCATGATCCCGCGGAAAATCTCCATCAGCTCGATCTGTTTTTTCAGCACACCCTTCAGGTAATATGCCGACATAGCCATGGGCGGTGTCAGGAATGACGTCTGAAGGTTCAGTGCGACCAGCATTGCGAAGAAATACGGGTTGACCCCGAATGTTTCGAGCAAGGGCAGGAAGATCGGCACGAAGATGATCAGGATTTCAGACCATTCCAGCGGCCAGCCCAGCAGAAAGATGATGATCTGAGCCAAGATCAGGAACTGCCAGGTATTGAGATTCATGCTGACGAACCAGTGTTCGACCACATCATGCCCGCCAAGATAGGAAAAGACCGATGCGAAGGTCCATGAGCCGACGAAAAGCCAGCAGACCATTGCCGTCGCCTTGGCGGTGAGGAACACGCTTTCCTTGAGCTTACCCCATGTCAGCGACCGGTAGATCGCAGCCAGCACGATGCCTCCGAGTGCGCCCATCGCCGCCGCCTCGGCCGGAGTGGCCAGACCACCGAGAATGGAGCCCAGAACAAGCGCGATCAAGACGGTCAGCGGCACGAAGGAAACCAGCAGATCCAGATAGATCTTTGATCTCGGCGGCACTTCCTTGAGGTCGGGTTTTGGGGCCAGTCCCGGCGTGATCATGACCCGTACAACAACATAGACGATATAAAGACCCGCGAGCATAAGGCCCGGAAAAACAGCCGCCGCATAGAGCCGCAAGGGCGAAAGCTCGGCAATGGCGGCATAGACGATCAGCATGATTGATGGCGGGATAAGAATACCGAGTGTGCCGCCTGCGCAGATCACACCGGAGGCAAAGCTTTTGTTGTAGTTGGCGTTAGCCATGGCGGGATACGCCAGAAGGCCCATCAACGTCACGACTGCACCGACGATTCCCGAAGCAGTCGAGAAGACGGCGCAGGTCAGAAGGGCGGCGATTGCCAGCGACCCCGGCAGGTTGCGCGCGGCCATGTAGAGCGAAAAGAACAGCCGGTCGACGATGTTGGCACGTTCGACGATGTAGCCCATGAACAAGAAAAGCGGAATCGCAACGAGCGTGTCATTTTCCATCACCGAATAGGTGTTCTGGTTCAACAGATAGAAAATGTTGTTGTCGAAGATACCGGCGAAACTGTCTGGTGGGCCTGAGTAATAAGCGAAATAGCCAAAGGCGACGCCCATCGCGAGCAACGTGAAGGCAATTGGAAAGCCCAGCATCACTAGCCCGATAAACAGGCAGAGTTGCAGAATGGCGACTTCGGGGTTGGTCATGCGCGTCTCTTTCTGTCGAACCGGCTTGAAAGGGCTCAGGAATTTTTCGGAGTGATGACGGGGATTTTGAGTTCGTCCATATGCATCAGCATGTCTTCGGTTTCGCGCACGTCTTCCAGGCGGTCCATCCACTTGCCGGTGCGCATCGCGTCCCAGCAGCGAACAAGTTCGGCAATGCCTTGCAGTATCAGCAATCCGCCAGCCACCGGGATCAGGGTTTTGAAGAAATAGACCTGAATGCGCGCGGGGCTGTTCCAGCTGACTTCTTGGTAGCGCCAGCTATCTTGGGCAATTTCCCAGCCGTACCAGAAAAGCGCGAGGATGCCGGGGAAGAAAAAGATGAGATAAAGGACGAAATCGACGCGCGCCTGCCAGCGGACGGAAAACAGACGGTAAAGCACATCGGCACGCACATGGCCGTCTTGCGCCAGCGCATATGGCCCAGCCATCAAGAACAGCGCACCATACATCTGAACCATCATGTCGAATGCCCAGACCGTGGGGCTGTTTAGAACGTAGCGCACGAACACTTCATAGGACACTGACAGCGTCAGGATCAGGATGCACCAAGCAAAGGCGCGACCTACCCAAGTGTTCAGTCCTTCGATTGTATGGACAAAATTGCTCACGCGCCAACTCCCCAACGGCTGCAATGAACCGGGGGCCAGCAAAATGGCCCCCGGCTATTTCATAAGCTTCGGCTTGGATCAGCCAAAATAGTGATTGTAGGCCAGCTTGTAGTCAGGCTGGTTCAGGTTGAGGTAACCCATGACGTTCTTTGCATAGGCCTTTTGCGAGTCGACCACTTTGGCAAAGAACGGATCTTCGCCGGAAATCCGGTCGACGACGATATCCCAGGCAGCAAGCTGCGCGGCCATGACGCTATCCGGTGTCCGGTAGACATTCACGCCCTGCTCATCGCGTAGCGTGTTCAGGTCATCAGCATAACGCTTGGTGTTGTTCCAGTAGAAGTTGGAGTTTTCAGCCTCCGAAGCGTAGCGCAGGATTGCCTTCAATTCGTCAGACAAGGCGTTGTACTTGTCCTTGTTGAAGGTAACTTCGAAGAATTCCTGGCTCTGGTGGAACGAGGCCAGATGGTAATGCTTGGAAACGTCCTGCATACCAAAGTCACGGTCAGAGGTCGGGTTGTTGAATTCAGCGGCATCGATCAGGCCAGACTTCATGGCAGGCTGAATTTCGCCACCCGGAAGCTGCACAACCGACATACCCATTTCGAGAAGAACGTCAGCGGCCAGACCAACGGTCCGGTACTTCAACCCGTTCATCTGGGACGCATCCTTGATTTCTTCCTTGAACCAGCCAAGCGGCTGCGCCGGCATCGGTGAGTTGAAGAATGAGACGATGTTCAGGTTAAGAGAAGCCATCAGCTCGTCAAACAGTTCCTGACCGCCACCATAGTTTACCCAGCCGAGCACTTCCTGGCTCGACCAGCCAAAGCATGGGCCGGTACCGAAGAGCGATGCGGTTTTGGATTTTGAGTACCAGTAAGCGGGCACGTAGTGTGCTGCGTCGAGCACGCCGCGGTGGACAGCATCCTGCATCTGGCTGGTCTTGACGACCGAATCGACCGAAAGAAGTTCAATCTGCAGCGCGCTGCCTGCCATCTCGTTTACGCGGTTCACGTAGGACTGGGCATTTTCAAGAAAAATGCCGCCGCCCCAGGCAGCCTGCATTTTCAGAACCGTACCTTCGGCCCGTGCGACCGATGGTGCGGCCAGAGTTGCAGCGGCCGCAACGGCGGATCCGCGAAGAAATTTTCTGCGATTTACGTTATTTGTCATGGTTCCTCCCTAGGAATTGCGCAGCGAACTGCGAGTCGTCGGCGCCTCAGTTACATTCCAAGACCCTATTATTGTACATCGCCAATACAAGACCCAATCCAGTACGACAAGGAAAAACACATTTTGGTAAGGTTTTTTTGCCAATTTGACGACCAATTTTACCGACTGGTTAAAATGGTAGAAAAGCTCGCCCGATGATCGGGATGAAACTGACGTAGCGTCACTGTTTTTTCGCCACTGTGCGCATGGCTTTTCAAGCATCTCTCATGGCAAATTCCGCCTGCGCCTGGAGATTGGAGACTGCCATGATCGATATTGAAGCTATTCCGCTTGCCAATCTGAGGCTTTCGGTCGATTCGGAGGGTATTGCCACCGTTTCTCTGGCGCGCGCCGCCAAACGGAACGCCCTTGACGCTGCAACCATCGAAGAGCTGGTGACCCTGTTTTCCGCTTTCCCGAGATCGGGCGTTCGGGCAGTGCTGCTGCGGGCTGATGGCGATCACTTTTGTGCGGGTCTCGATCTGGTCGAGCATTTCAACGAAGACCGTAGTGCCGCCGATTTCATGCATGTTTGCCTTCGCTGGCACGAAGCTTTCAATAAAATGGAATATTCCGGCGTGCCGATCATCGCCGCGCTGAAAGGTGCTGTTGTTGGTGGCGGGCTGGAACTGGCCTCTGCCGCGCATATCCGGGTGGCAGACCCATCCACCTATTTCGCTCTGCCCGAGGGTCAGCGTGGTCTTTTCACTGGCGGCGGCGCGACGATCCGCGTGGCTGATCTGGTCGGCAAGGCGCGCATGATCGACATGATGCTGACCGGACGGATCTATAAAGGGCAAGAGGCGGTTGATATTGGGCTTTGCCAATATCTGGTCGATGGTTCCAGTGAAGATCGGGCGCTGGAACTTGCCCGGCTGGCGGCACAGAATCCGCCTCTGTCGAATTTCGCAATCTGTTCGGCAATCAGCCATATGCAGAACATGTCGTCACTGGATGCGGCCTATGCCGAGGCGGTTGTGGCAGGTGTTGTCAACACACAGGCCGCTTCACGTGGACGGCTGGAGGCGTTTGCCAACAAGACCGCAGCAAAGGTGAAGCCGACCTGAGGGCCGTTCCGATACGGCGTACGGTTTCTTTTAGCTTGCACCTTTGGCGATGCTCGGCCTTTTAATAAGCAAAAGGATTACCATGAACCCGTTGCGCGGCATCACCCTGAAATTGTGCTCCGTAGTCATCTTTGTCGCTATGGCAAGCCTGATCAAATCTACTGCGGACACAGTGCCGCCGGGTGAAGCGGTATTCTTCAGATCCGCCTTTGCAATCCCGGTGATTGTTATCTGGCTTGCCCTGACCCGTGGCCTTCGTTCGGGGCTGGCGACAAAAAACCCGCTTGGACATTTCTGGCGGGCTCTGGTCGGGGCGACGGCCATGGGGTTCGGGTTTGCCGGTCTTGGCCTGCTGCCGCTGCCTGAAGTAACGGCAATCGGTTATGCCTCGCCTTT
>JAOUMG010000092.1 GCA_029881635.1 Paracoccaceae bacterium
TATCCGTATCGCAGAGGCCGCAGAAATGTCATCATATCCCATAGCCTGCAACACCCGGCTTGCCCTGATCTTTCCGGATGAACAGGCCGACCCTGCCGATACCGCATATCCGGCAAGATCCATCTGCATCACTTGTGTTTCGCCCTTCCAGCCCGGTGTCAGCACAGTTGTCGTATTGGGCAGACGCGGGCTGTCCTTGCCCACGATCACGGAATTCGGCGCGCCTTGGGCCATATGCGCTTCCAGCCGGTCGCGCAACTCCGCGACCCTTTCCCAGACCCCGGCCTCCTGATCGGCCAAAGCCGCCTTTGCCGCCGCGCCGAACCCGGCGATACCGGCGACATTCTCGGTCCCCGAGCGCCGCCCCATCTCCTGCCCGCCACCGGGGCGCAACGACGAAATCTCCAACCCATCGCGCACGATCAGCGCGCCCACGCCCTTTGTCCCGCCGATCTTGTGGGCCGAGAGGATGGCAAAATCGGCGCCCGACCAGGAAAAGGCGAAAGGAATGCGCCCCACCGCCTGCACCACATCCAGCAGCAGCCAATCGGCCCGTCGCGCGCCATAAGGATAGCCATCCTCGCCCTTCGCGGGCGGTTCGGTGATCACGCCGGTCTCGCCATTGGCCAGACCCATCGCCAGCGTATGGCCCGATGCAGCCCCGCTCTCCATGCGCCAATGCGCCATCAGGCAGTCATGCGCCGTCGGCTCGACAAAGACGTCATGGCCTTCGGCAAGGACCCCCGCCGCCTCCGTCGCGCCCGAGGTAAAGACCACCTCCTTGGCGCGGCAACCGACCAGGGCCGCGACATGCTCGCGCGCCTGTTCGACCACCATCTTCGCTGCCCGCCCCTCGGCATGGACCGAGGAGGGGTTGCCAACCACATCCAGCGCCGCGATGACAGCCGCCCGCGCCTCTTGCCGAAGCGGCGCCGTGGCATTCCAGTCCAGATAGACCCGCCCGCTCAACTCTGCCTCGCTTTCTGTCGCCAAATACCCCCGCCGGAGGCAACCCGAGCCGTTGCGGCCCCGCCGCAATGGCGAGACAAAAGCGATGGCGCGGCACGCGCCACCAACTGATCAAACCCGCTCATTCATCCACCAGCTGGAACAGCGCCGGCACTGCCGGGCAGGGTTTCAGCTCATTGCCGATCACATCGGACAACCGGGTCTGGTGCAAGAACACGTAAACCTGCGCCGAAAGCCCTTCCCACAACCGGTTGGTCATGGATTGGGCGCGGCTGCCCGAAACACCCCCCGTGGCCCCGGCACCCATGTGAAGCGCGCTCACCGTCTCGTCGACAGCCTCCAATACTTCACTGACACGAATATCTTCCGGCAGGCGGGCCAGCTTGTAGCCACCGCCCGGCCCCCGCACTGAATCGACCAGCCCGGCGCGGCGCAGCTTGACAAACAACTGCTCCAGATAGGGCAGCGAGATGTCCTGACGCTTGGAAATCTCGGCCAGCGATGTCAGCTGATCCTCGCGCACCGTCGCAAGATCGGCCAATGCCACCATCGCATACCGGCCTTTGGTCGAGAGTTTCATGCATCCCACCTTGCAAAAACATTGACGTCGGGCAGTGGGCCGCTTAACTCCCTTCTACCCGACAACACGGCAACAGCCGGTGTTTAGAATAGTTCTAGGGTGCCTGAGCGAAATAGTCAAGAATGGCCAGCCCATCCTGACCCGCCGCCCGGCGCCCGCAGCAAAAGACAGGCGATCTGATGCCCGAAGTGATATTTGCCGGCCCCGAAGGCCGCCTCGAAGGTCGATATCATCCGCAAAAAGCGCTCGATGCTCCGATTGCAATCATATTGCATCCGCATCCGCAATTTGGCGGCACGATGAACAACCGCGTCGTGCACAAGCTGCATTACGCCTTTCACGAACTTGGCTTTACCGTCCTGCGCTTCAACTTCCGCGGCGTCGGCCGCAGCCAGGGCGAATACGATCAGGGCATCGGCGAATTGTCCGACGCTGCCTCGGCGCTCGATTACCTGCAGGCGATGAATCCCAATTCCAAGCATTGCTGGGTTGCAGGCTTTTCCTTCGGGGCATGGATCGGCATGCAATTGCTGATGCGGCGCCCCGAAATCACCGGCTTCATTTCGGTATCGCCCCCCGCCAATATGTACGACTTTTCCTTTCTCGCCCCCTGCCCGGCATCCGGCCTGATCATCAACGGGACCGCCGACCGGGTCGCACCGCCAAAGGACACCGACGCGCTGGTGGCCAAACTGCGCGAACAAAAGGGTATCACCATCAGCCATGACCAGATCGAAGGTGCCGGCCATTTCTTTGAAAACGAAGAGGATCATATGGCCCCGATGATCTCGACGGTTCAGACCTATGTCCACCGGCGGTTGGGCGAGGCGTCGAGGTAAATTCATGCCAACCCCCGAAGCTCTGGCCGAACAGCTTGCCGACGATGTGCTTGCCGCAGTCGCCGAAACCGGCGACGACAATCTGGTGATCGAGATCAACAAGATCCTGGAGGCCGCCTCGACCACGATGCAGGAAGCTTACATGACCGCGATCCGGGTACGCCGGGCCGAAGCCAAGGCCAGGCAGTTTCTGGAGGCGCGGCTCAAAAAGACGCGGGCCGCGCGGCCGGCACCCGTGCCGCCAACGCCCGCCCCCCGCGCACCTGCACCTGCGTCCGGTGCCGCCCCCGGTACAGGCCCGCGCCCCGCACAGGCCAGCGCGCCGACGCCCCAGGGGCAACGGCCCCAGCAAGCCGCGCCACAGCCAGCGGCAAAGCCGTCCGCACCACCACGCCCTCAGACCCCACAGCAACCCCCCGCACGCACCCCGCCCCCGAATGACCGCCCGTCTTGACGCCCAGTTCGCCTTCCTGATGGAGGCGGACAAGCTGAAACAGATCCTGCGCGCAACGACTCTCGCCGACGGATCGCGGCGCGAAAATTCCGGCGAACACAGCTGGCATCTGGCGCTTTACGCGCTGGTTCTGGCCGATCATGCTGCACCCGGCGTCAGCATCGACCGGGTGATCCGAATGCTGATCCTCCATGACCTCGTCGAAATCGACGTGGGCGATGTGCCGATCCATTCCCAGAATGGTGCGGCCCACGGCTCGGCCGAAACCGCCGCTGCCGAGGCCCGCGCCGCCGACCGTCTCTTCGGCCTCCTGCCAGGCGATCTCGGCGTGGAACTGCGCGCCCTCTGGGAGGAATTCGAGGCGGCCGAAACCCCTGATGCCGTCTTTGCCAAATCGCTCGACCGGGTGCAGCCGGTGTTGCACAACATCGCGTCTGGCGGCGGCACCTGGACGGAATACGATGTCACATTCGATCAGCTCGAATCCCGGGTCGGCGCCAAGGTCGCGCGTGGCGCGCCTGACCTCTGGGCCTTTGTTCGCGACCGGGCGGCGGCCTATTTCGGGCGCGGCTGATGTATCTGCGATTCGTCACCGAACGCCGCAACGAACTCGACAACCGCCGCGAAGGTTTCTTTCAGGCTGCCTATGCCGTCAGGCGCGCACCCGAAACACCGGAGTACGCGGTAGACAGGCTCGACGAACTGCTCGGCTGGTTCCATGACATGCTGGACGAACCAGACCGGTTTTCGCGCTCCCGCACCGGAGCCGAACGGGCCTTGTCATGGTTTCGCGCCGAGGCCCGCGATCACATCGCACATGCCTATGACATTGCCGCGGTTCTTCAGGAACACGGGGTTCCGGTCACGGTTCTGAAAACCCGCCGCCCCGGCTTTGTGGTTTACGAGGATGATATTCAGATCGTCGCCGAACCCTTTGCGGATACGCCAACCTGATATCGGCAATATTTTGGTATACCTTCGCATACCATCTTTCCCTGCTCATCCTTTTCCGCTATGACGCGCGCAACCGAGTCACCTAGCGGAGAAACACCATGTCGAAGATCAAGGTAGCCAACCCCGTCGTCGAACTCGACGGCGATGAAATGACCCGGATCATCTGGGATTTCATCAAGAAAAAGCTGATCCTACCCTATCTCGACATCGATCTGAAATATTTTGACCTCTCCATTCAGGTCCGCGACGAAACCAACGACCAGATCACCATCGACAGCGCCCATGCGATCAAGAAATACGGCGCGGGCGTCAAATGCGCGACCATCACCGCCGATGAAGGCCGGGTCGAGGAATTCGGCCTCAAGCAGATGTGGAAATCGCCCAATGGCACCATCCGCAATATCCTTGGCGGGGTGATCTTCCGCCAGCCGATCATCTGCAAGAACGTCCCGCGCCTTGTGCCGGGCTGGACCCAGCCCATCGTCGTCGGCCGCCACGCCTTTGGCGATCAGTACCGCGCCACTGACTTTCATTTCCCCGGCAAGGGCAAACTGACGATGAAATTCGTCGGTGAAGACGGCACCACGATTGAACGCGACGTCTATGATGCCCCCTCCGCCGGCGTTTACATGGCGATGTACAACCTCGACAGCTCCATCATCGACTTTGCCCGGGCTTCACTGAATTACGGCCTGAACCTTGGCTGGCCGGTATATCTGTCGACCAAGAACACCATCCTCAAATACTACGACGGTCGCTTCAAGGAACTGTTCCAGAAAGTATACGAGGAAGAATTCGAAGCGGAATTCAAGAAAAAAGGCATCATCTACGAACACCGCCTGATCGACGACATGGTCGCCTCGGCGATGAAATGGTCGGGCGGCTATGTCTGGGCCTGCAAGAACTATGACGGCGACGTGCAATCCGACACCGTGGCGCAGGGTTTCGGCTCGCTTGGTCTCATGACCTCGGTCCTGATGACGCCGGATGGCAAGACGGTCGAGGCCGAGGCAGCCCATGGCACTGTCACGCGCCATTACCGCCAGCATCAGGCGGGCAAGGAAACCTCGACGAACTCCATCGCCTCGATCTACGCCTGGACCGGCGGGCTGAAGCATCGCGCCAAGCTCGACAATAACGCAGCCTTGCTGAAATTCGCCGAGACGCTTGAAAAAGTGACCGTTCAGACGGTCGAGGACGGCTTCATGACCAAAGACCTCGCCTTGCTGGTTGGCCCCGATCAGAAATGGCTGACGACAATCGGCTATCTCGAAAAGGTGGACGAATACCTCAACAAGGCACTGTCCGCCGGCTGACCCATACCCCCAGGGGCGCGTTCCCGGTATAGTTCCGGTGAACAGAATCCCGGGGGTTGATTGCCCGTCAGGGCGCAAGGGGGCAATACGCCCCCTTTTCTTTTTCGCCAGCCTCTAGCCATTGCGGCCGATTTCCTCTATCGGGTCGCCAACCTCAGGAAATGGCGGACCCAATGGACCTTCGCAATATCGCGATCATCGCACACGTTGACCACGGCAAGACCACTTTGGTGGACGAGCTGCTAAAGCAATCCGGCACCTATCGTGAAAACCAGGCCACGACCGAACGGGCCATGGACAGCAACGATATCGAGCGTGAGCGCGGCATCACCATTCTGGCCAAATGCACCTCCGTCGAACATGACGGCATCCGCATCAACATCGTCGACACCCCCGGCCACGCCGATTTCGGGGGCGAGGTTGAACGGATTCTGTCGATGGTTGACGGCGTGGTGCTGCTGGTCGATGCCGCCGAAGGCCCGATGCCACAGACGAAATTTGTTACCTCAAAGGCGTTGGCGCTGGGTCTGCGCCCCATCGTGGTACTCAACAAGGTCGACAAGCCCGATGCCGAACCCGACCGCGCCCTGAACGAGGTGTTTGACCTTTTTGCCAACCTTGATGCCGATGACGATCAGCTCGACTTTCCGCATCTTTACGCCTCTGGCCGCGCAGGTTGGGCCGATGCCGAACTTGACGGCCCCCGCAAGGACCTGAACGCCCTGTTCGACATGATCATCGCCCATGTCCCTGCTCCGCGCCAGAGCGCCGCGGCGGATCAGCCGTTCCGGATGCTGGCCACCACCCTTTCCGCCGACCCCTTCATTGGTCGCATCCTGACTGGCCGCGTTGAAAGCGGCACCCTCAAGGCAGGTGAAACAATCAAGGCGCTGTCGCGCAAGGGCGAGCGGATCGAACAATTCCGCGTCAGCAAGATCCTCGCCTTCCGCGGCCTCGGCCAGCAGCCGATTGATGAGGCGCAGGCAGGTGACATCGTCACCATCGCCGGCATGACCAAGGCGACGGTTGCCGACACGCTCTGCGATATGTCGATTGATGTACCCCTGCCCGCCCAGCCGATTGACCCGCCGACGATTTCGGTGACCTTCGGCATCAATGACAGCCCGCTTGCGGGCAAGGACGGCACCAAGGTCCAGTCCCGCGTCATCCGCGAACGCCTGATGAAGGAAGCCGAATCCAACGTCGCCATCAAGATCGAGGATACGCCGGGCGGCGATGCCTTTGTCGTTTCCGGCCGCGGCGAACTTCAGATGGGCGTTTTGATCGAAAACATGCGCCGTGAGGGCTTTGAACTCTCCATTTCCCGCCCCCGCGTCATCTTCCGCGAGGAAGGCGGCGAAAGGCTGGAGCCGATCGAAGAGGCCACGATCGATGTCGATGATGAATATTCAGGCGCGGTCATCGAAAAGCTGACCGGTCAGCGCAAGGGTGAACTGGTCGAGATGAAACCGGCAGGCGTCGGCAAGACCCGCATCATCGCCCATGTCCCGTCACGGGGCCTGATCGGCTATCACGGCGAGTTTCTGACAGATACCCGCGGATCGGGCGTACTGAACCGGATTTTTCACAGCTGGGCCCCGCATAAGGGCCCCATCCAGGGCCGCCGCATGGGGGTGCTGATCTCGATGGAAAACGGCACGTCGGTTGCCTATGCCCTGTGGAACCTCGAAGACCGCGGCAAGATGTTCATCGGCGCGCAGGAAGCGGTTTATGAGGGCATGATCATCGGCGAACACAGCCGCGACAATGATCTTGAAGTGAACCCGCTCAAGGGCAAGAAACTGACCAACGTGCGGGCTTCGGGCACGGATGAGGCGGTACGCCTGACAACGCCGGTCCGGATGAGCCTGGAAGAAGCCATCGCCTATGTCGACGATGACGAACTGGTCGAGGTCACGCCCAAGATCGTGCGCCTGAGAAAGCGCCATCTCGACCCGCATGAAAGAAAACGTCAGTCACGCGCAGGCTGAGTTTGACTGCGAACCGGCTTTCAATCCTTTGAAATCATGAAACCT
>JAOUMG010000093.1 GCA_029881635.1 Paracoccaceae bacterium
CTGCTTCGACGGTTGGTGATGCCGGTTTTGACCGGTCCCAGGCGTTGATCGATGCGGGCGTCGACATGGTGGTGATCGACACGGCACATGGACATTCCGAAGGTGTTGCGCGGGCGGTGGAACGGATCAAGGCATTGTCGAATTCGGTACAGGTGGTGGCGGGCAACGTCGCCACAGCCGAAGGCGCGCGCGCCCTGATCGGGGCCGGGGCCGATGCCGTCAAGGTTGGGATCGGGCCGGGGTCGATCTGTACCACGCGCATCGTCGCGGGCGTTGGCATGCCGCAATTGACGGCAATCATGGATGCCGTCCGCGGCGCTGGTGATATCCCGGTTATCGCCGATGGCGGGATCAAATATTCCGGTGATTTTGCCAAGGCCATAGCAGCAGGCGCATCTTGTGCGATGGTCGGCTCGGCCATTGCCGGAACCGATGAAAGCCCCGGCGAGGTAATTCTCTATCAGGGGCGCAGCTTCAAGTCCTATCGCGGCATGGGATCGCTGGGGGCCATGGCGCGGGGATCGGCGGACCGGTATTTCCAGAAAGACGCGGCCAGTGACAAGCTGGTGCCTGAAGGTATCGAAGGGCAGGTGCCCTACAAGGGCTCGGCGGCGGCGGTAATACATCAATTGGTGGGCGGATTGCGCGCGGCAATGGGCTATACCGGCAATGGGACAATTGCCGCAATGCGGACGGAATGCGAATTTGTCCGCATTACCGGCGCAGGGTTGAAGGAAAGCCACGTTCACGACGTGCAGATCACCCGCGAAAGCCCGAATTACCGCGTGATGTAACGGTGCACCCCGAGAAACGATGACACCTGCTGCCCGTATCCAGACCGCGATCGAGATTCTTGATCGCGTAGTCGGCGGTGTCCCGGCCGAGCAGGCACTGACGCAATGGGCCCGCGCCAGCCGTTTTGCCGGGTCCGGCGACCGTCTGGCAGTACGAGACCATGTTTATGATGCGTTGCGACACTTGCGGTCCTACACGGCTTTAGCGGGCGGCAGCGTGCCGGGTGGACGGTTTGCAATGCTTGGCAGCCTGAAAGCTACGGGCATCGAGCCTGCCAGCCTGTTCACCGGTCAGGGCTATGCCCCCTTGCCGATGAACGAGGCGGAGCATGCGGCGATGTTGCGTGTGCCGGACCCTGCCGCCTTGCCTGATGCCGTCGCCCTTGATTACCCCGATTGGCTGGAAACACCGTTGCGCGACAGTCTGGGCCAGGATTTTTCGGCGGTTATGCAAGCAATGCAGCAGCGCGCCCCGGTGATATTGCGGGTTCATGCCCGGCGCAGCACCCGGGAAGGCGCAGGCGTTTCTTTGGCCAAGGAAGGTATTGCCACCACACCACACAGCCTGTCGATGACAGCACTTGAAGTTATCGATAACGAACGAAAGGTCGCGAAATCTGGCGCCTACCTTTCCGGGCTGATCGAGTTGCAGGATGCCGCCCCGCAGGCCGCTGTTGAGGCTTTGCCTCTCAGGTCCGGAATGCGTGTGTTGGATTACTGCGCGGGTGGTGGTGGCAAGGTGCTGGCGATGGCGGCGCTTGTTGACGCGCAGTTTGTTGCCCATGATGCGGCGCCTGCGAGAATGCGCGATTTGCCGGATCGGGCACGCAGGGCCAAAGCCTCCGTTCGTATCGTCGAAACCGACAAGCTGGGTGATGAGCCTGCCTTCGACCTCGTTCTGACAGACGTGCCATGTTCGGGTACCGGCACCTGGCGGCGCGGACCCGATGCCAAATGGACGCTGACGGCGGACCGTCTGGCCGAGTTGCAGAAAATTCAGGCTGCAATTCTGGATGCAGCCGCCGATTGCGTGTCTGCCAACGGGTATCTGGCCTATATGACCTGTTCACTGCTGAAGGGCGAAAACTTGGATCAGATTACCGGGTTTTTAGAGCGCAAACCCGGATGGAAATTACTTGGCGAAAGGCTCTTTACCCCCCTGGAGGGAGGGGACGGGTTTTATAGCGCACTCTTGACGCGCGGGTAGCTGCTCAGATACACAACCCAGGGTTGTTGTTCTGGTTGCAGTTAATGGTCGCTTAAGCATTTCCCGCCCGTATGGGACAACTGATTCTGAGGGGGTCTAACAGTTGTCATATCCGGCACTATCACCACATTCATTGACCCGCGCCGTTATGCGCGTGGCTCCGCGTGTCGGGTATGTGGCTTTGGCCGGGCTATTGATGGCTATCCCTGCACTTGTTTTGGCCGAAGGTCTTGCCAGCACCGCGATATTGGGTGCCGCCGGAAGCCTGCTGATTTTCGCGCTGTTCGTTTACTGGATTTCGACCCGCGAAAACCGGGCGCAATCTGAATTGTTGAAACAGGTTTCCACCTTTATCTGCCATGATGCAGCACCCAGTTTCACCACGGATACTGAGGGCGAGATCACTGTTCAGAACCGCGCGGCGGAGGAACGATTTGGACGGAAAATCGGGCTGACAATTTCCAGAACCTTGTCGGAGCTTTTGGCCAATCCGGCGGCAATCGTCCACCGGATGCAGAATAGGGCGGAAGCGTCCGGGGCCGCACATGAAGACATCGTAACCCGCCGCGGCCATCTAAGGCTGGCGGTGCACAAGGTCGCCGAAAGCGGTTTTTTGTGGCGGCTGGAGGATATTTCGGACGCCGTTCAGGGCGGGAAAGGCGCTGAAACCATCAGTATGCCCATGCTGACAGCCTCAAAAAACGGCACGATCCTGTTCATGAACGAAGCACTGCGCCGGTTGACTGGAAAACGGGTCAGATCCCTTGATGGCATATTTTCGGACCTGCCTTTGCGTTCGGGCGAAGAACACCAGATCGTCACCGTCGATGGACCGGTCAGGGTTTTGGTTGCCTCTGTGGAAAACGCCAGTGGTCGGCGCGAGGTGTTTCTGTTTCCTTTCGGCAAGGATGCTGCCCCGTCTGCGGTTGATCCGACGGCCTTTGATGCGCTGCCGGTGGCGTTGTTAAGATTGACCTGCGAGGGCGCAATTCTCGAGGCGAACCATGCTGCCCGCGCTTTGCTGGGCGAGATCACCGAAGGTGCGACTGTTTCGCAGCTATTCGAAGGGTTGGGCCGGTCGGTGAATGACTGGTTGGCGGACGCCGTCGCGGGGCGGGCGGAACGGCGCCCCGAGGTATTGCGGGCCTGCCATGCGTCGCAAGATACCTATTTGCAGATCACGCTGACGCGCACATATGATGCAGGCCGGCTTTGCCTGATTGCGGTTCTTTCCGATGCGACCCAGCTAAAAACCCTGGAGGCGCAGTTTGTGCAAAGCCAGAAAATGCAGGCCATCGGCCAGTTGGCCGGCGGTGTCGCGCATGACTTCAACAACCTTTTGACCGCAATATCAGGGCACTGCGATCTGTTGTTACTGCGCCATAGCAAGAATGATCTGGATTATGCCGATTTGGTTCAGATCAACCAGAATGCCAATCGGGCGGCCAGCCTCGTGGGGCAGTTGCTGGCCTTTTCCCGCAAGCAGACTCTCAAACCCATGGTCATAGATCTGCGCGATACCCTTTCGGATCTGACCCACCTTCTCAATCGTCTCGTCGGTGAAAAAATCCGGCTGACCTTTACCCATGACCCGGCCCTGCGTCCGATCCGGGCCGACAAGCGGCAGCTTGAACAGGTCATAATGAACCTGGTGGTCAACGCCCGCGATGCGATGTCAGGTGGTGGCGAAATCAGGATTGAAACCGCAACGCTCAGCCTGACTGAGCCCCTGATGCGCGACCGTGCCACCGTCGCACCGGGGGAATATGTAATGGTGCGTGTAACCGATTGTGGCGCTGGTATCGCCCCCGACAAGATCGACAAGATATTTGAGCCGTTCTTTACCACCAAGCGTCAGGGCGAAGGCACCGGGCTTGGCCTGTCGACGGCTTACGGAATCGTCAAACAAACCGGAGGCTTTATTTTTTGCGATAGTGTGGTCGGTACGGGGACTACCTTTTCACTCTACTTTCCTGCCCACAACCACGTGAAACAGGAAGAAGCCCCACCCCCGGTACAGCCCCCGAAAAGGACGCTGCGATCGGGTGACGGCGTGGTGTTGCTGGTTGAAGATGAGGCCCCGGTTCGGGCCTTTGCCAGCCGGGCATTGCGGATGAGGGGATATACCGTGATCGAAGCGGAAAACGCGGAAGAGGCTCTGAAAACGCTCGAAGACGGCTCGCTGACGGTCGACGTTTTCGTAACCGATGTGGTCATGCCGGGAATGGACGGACCGACCTGGGTGCATGAGGCACTGAAACAGCGCCCCCAGACGCGGGTTGTATTTGTTTCAGGTTATGCCGAGGAGAGCCTGACCGAAACGCGTGAACGCATACCGAATTCGGTTTTTCTGCCCAAACCTTTTTCGCTGAGCGAATTGACCGCGACGGTGCAGGGACAGATCCATTAATTCCGCGCAACTAGGGTTTTGATGCGTTCACCGAGCGTTTCATCCATGCGGGAACGGACACGCCAACATCACACCCCCCGTCACTCATCGGTGGTTTGTGGCAATGCTGGAATTGCAAAAGACCCCGCAATATCTGTCCGTTGGCAACAACAGCCTGCTGCGATCCCGGTTTCAGTGATCGGTGTGTGGTTGTGCCAGAAACTCAAGCCAGTGAGGCATAGAGCGCAAATTCCTCGGCGCATTCGCTGCGCAAACGCGCCTCAATCGCCGGCGAGAGATTGGTCGTGCCTGCGGGCGAAACGTTGAGCCTTGGCAAGATGATTTCACAATTCAGCCGATCTTCGAGAAATCTCACGAAACCACCGATATCATCATACCGAAATATTCTGTCCGCGCCGGGGCCACGTTCGGGCCTCAGGAACCGGCTTTGACGTCCGACATCAGCGTAGGATGGTTGCGGATCGCTGAGGTATCCCTCAACGAACGTGTCGAAACTGATGCCTGCGGTGCTGCGTTCCGGTCTGAACATGCGTTCACGTTGATTGTAGCGGTACCAGCTCCCGAGCCAGTCGATCGGTTCGCGCATGACCGCAACAACCAGAAAATCTTCGTCCGCTGCCGCGGTGAGATAGGGCGCAAAATGTTTCCAGTAACGCCCGACAGAAGTGTGCTTTAACTCCGGCGGACGCTGGATCACGACACTGGCCATTGATTCGAGCGCGCTTTCAACCGCTGTCGTCCCCGTCTTGGGGGTAGCCAGATAAACAAGTCGTTCTTTCCAGAAAACCAGCATTCAACACACCTTGAATTTATTGCCCAAAGAAAACACGGGGCCATTAACTAAACATTTACCGAAAAAAGAAAAAGTAGGATTTGTGAAAAATTGGTTGAAATGTTCTCGTTTTGATCTCATAACGCGTAGAACAAGAGGCGAACACGAGCATAGATTGCCGCGCCCGGACGGGTGTGAAATAAGGAAGTGAACAATGGCATTAGCGAACCTTCTGGACATGAACGACAAACGTAGCGCGGACAAGCAAAAGGCGCTGGATAGCGCGCTGGCACAGATCGAACGGCAGTTCGGCAAAGGCTCTATCATGAAGCTCGGGTCAGATAACCCGGTCATGGATATCGAGGCAACCTCAACCGGATCGCTCGGGCTTGATATTGCCCTCGGCATCGGCGGTTTGCCAAAGGGCCGTGTCATTGAAATCTATGGTCCCGAAAGCTCGGGCAAGACGACATTGACGCTACATGCAATTGCCGAGGAACAAAAGAAGGGCGGCGTATGTGCATTTGTCGATGCCGAACACGCCCTCGATCCGCAATACGCACGCAAGCTCGGCGTTAACCTCGACGAGCTTCTGATCAGCCAGCCGGATACCGGCGAGCAGGCGCTGGAGATTGTCGACACTCTGGTACGCTCAGGCGCTGTCAGCATGGTCGTGGTGGATTCGGTGGCCGCCCTGACCCCGAAATCCGAACTTGAAGGCGATATGGGTGATCATCAGGTGGGCGCACAGGCCAGGCTTATGAGCCAGGCCATGCGCAAACTCACCGGATCAATCGGGCGTTCGAATTGTATGGTAATCTTCATCAACCAGATCCGGATGAAGATCGGGGTGATGTTTGGCAGCCCTGAAACCACCAGCGGCGGTCAGGCGCTGAAATTCTATGCCTCGGTCCGGCTCGACATTCGCCGCATCGGTGCCATCAAGGACCGTGACGAAGTCGTGGGCAACACGACCCGCGTCAAAGTGGTTAAAAACAAGGTTGCCCCGCCTTTCAAGCAGGTCGAGTTTGACATCATGTATGGCAAAGGGATTTCCAAGACGGGTGAGCTGATTGATCTTGGCGTCAAGGCCGGCGTGGTCGAAAAATCCGGCGCATGGTATTCCTACGGCGATGAGCGGATCGGGCAGGGGCGTGAGAATGCCAAGCAATATTTGGCCGACAATCCGGTCATGGCACTGGAGATCGAAGACAAGATCCGCGCCGGGCACGGACTCGACTTTGCAGCCTCGGAAGAAGACAGCACCGACGATGTGATGGAAGCCTGATTAACGTTTGTTATTCGCGCCGGGTACGATACCGATAAAGAACGCGGTCCAAGCATTTGGGCCGCGTTTATTAGGTGGGAGCGCTAAAATGACTGACAACGATCATTTTGCCACGATTGCTCAGACAGTAGAACTTTATGTCGAAGGCATGGCTCGTGGTGATTCACGGGCTCTTTCCCAGGCCTTCCATCCGCAAGCAAGCTCTATCGGGCATTTCGATGGGGGTCTTGAATGGCTGAATGTCGAGGAATTTGTTGCCGCCTGTCGGACTGAAGCAATCGGAGCAGATGTGCCGGTGCCGCCTTGGGAAATTGAATCAATCGAAGTTTTTGGTGATACGGCCATTGTTCGGGTGGTCAATCAGATGGCGGGCATGCGTTTTCGTGACAACTTGTCATTGTTGCGACATGAGGGGCGCTGGCAGATCGTGGCCAAAATATTCTTCCTTCTATCGGAAGACGCATCGGCGTAGGGCAAATATGGACATGCCGGGGCACAGGGGATAACACGCCAAGGCCGACACATTTTGCGCCACTCAAGGTTTTCGCCCATGCCCAGCCTGAACGATATCCGCTCGACCTTCCTCGACTATTTCAAGCGCAATGATCACCGCGTTGTGGACAGCTCGCCCCTGGTTCCGCGCAA
>JAOUMG010000094.1 GCA_029881635.1 Paracoccaceae bacterium
ACGCTTTCCCCTCTCGGTGATGAGCCTCGACATCTGGGGCGAAGATATCGAAGACAGCCCACTGGTGTTTGACAGCGGCGATGCTGACGGCGTTCTCAAACCGACTGAACGCGGTTTCATGCCCATGCCATGGTTGGAATCGCCCTCAGCACTCTTGCCGATCTGGATGTACCGCGAAAACGGTAAACCCTATGACGGCGATCCACGCCATGCACTGGGCCAGATCGTCTCTCGCTTCAAGAAACGTGGCCTGACACCGGTCTGCGCGATGGAACTTGAATTCTTCCTCATCGACGATTCCGGCAAGACGCTGCAAGTGCCCCCGTCGCCGCGCTCCAACAAGCGCCGCAAGGCAGCTGAAATCATGTCAATCCGTGCGCTCGACGCATTTGATACGTTTTTCACCGATCTTTATGACGCGTGTGAGGCGATGGATATCCCCGCAGACACCGCAATATCTGAATCGGGCCTTGGCCAGTTCGAGATAAATCTGATGCATTGCGACGATGCGTTGCGCGCGGCAGATGATGCATGGCTTTTCAAGATGCTGGTCAAGGGGCTTGCCCGCCGCCATGGCTTCGCGGCAAGTTTCATGGCCAAACCCTATCCCGAATATTCAGGAAACGGGCTGCATACGCATTTTTCGGTCATCGACAAAAACGGTGACAACGTGTTTTCGAATGACGGGCCCGAAGGGTCGGACATGTTGAAAAACGCCGTTGCCGGATGCCTCGCGGCAATGCCGGATTCCACACTTCTCTTTGCGCCGCATGCCAACAGCTATGACCGGCTGGTGCCGGATGCCCATGCCCCGAATGCCGTATGCTGGGCCTATGAAAACCGGACCTCTGCCATCCGGATCCCTTCGGGTAACCCAAATGCGCGCCGCATTGAACACCGCGTTGCAGGCGGCGATGTAAATCCCTATCTGATGCTGGCCGGAATTCTCGGTGCGGCCCTCTTAGGCATCGAAAAGGAAATGACCCCGCCGCCGCCGATCACCGGCAATGCCTATGCGCTTGATCTGCCGCTGATCCCCGACACCTGGGAAACGGCGATTGATGCATTTGAAAAGAGCGAGATCATGGCAGAAATCTTTTCCAAGGAACTGATCCGCAACCTGACCATGATCAAGCGGCAAGAGTTGATCTATATGGCCGAGCTTTCACCCGAAGAACAAACTGAAATCTATCTCGACACGGTTTAGATCACCACAATCAGCCCCTTGCGCCTGCGCAGGGGGCAGGTCTAGTCTGACGTCACAAACCCAAAACAAGAGAAACTCATGCTGATCGGCATCCTACAGACCGGACATCTACCCGATGACCTGCGCGACAAGTTCAGCGATTATCCGGGCATGTTCGCGGACCTTCTGGCCAATCGCGGCCTCGAATTCCGCACCTTTCATGTCGAAGTCATGGAATTTCCCGAAGATGTCCATGAATGCGAAGGCTGGCTGATCACCGGATCACGCCACGGCGCCTATGAAGATCACGAATTCATCCCGCCGCTGGAAGATTTCATTCGCAAGTCCTTTGCCGAAAAGGTCCCCATGGTGGGCATCTGCTTTGGCCACCAGATCATCGCACAGGCGATGGGCGGCAAGGTCGAAAAATTCAAGGATGGCTGGGCTGTCGGACCGCAGGACTATGCCTTTGGCGATCAGAAGGTGACGCTGAATGCCTGGCATCAGGATCAGGTTGTCGAAAAACCTGCCGATGCCGAAACCATAGCCGGTAATGAATTCTGTGAACATGCGGCCCTGCTTTATGACGACCGCGCCCTGACCGTGCAGGCGCATCCCGAATACGGCACCGATTTTATCGACGGTTTGATGACCACACGCGGCAAGGGCGTTGTCCCCGACGCTGTGATGGCAGCCGCACGCGAACGGTTCGGCAAGACCAGTTCGTCGGCCGATATCGCTGACCAAATTGCCAATTTCTTCAAAAAACCCCGCAACTGAAAAAAGTGTGCCCCATGTCCGACTGGACCAAAAAGCTACCCCAAGCCGCCCAGGATTATATCGGCAGCAGTCGCCTTGATGAGGTGGAATGCCTCGTCTCTGACCTGGCCGGTGTGGCCAAAGGCAAGGCGATGCCAGCGTCGAAATTCGGCAAGCAGAAATTCTTCCATTTGCCCAACTCGATCTATGCACAGACCATTACCGGCGATTATGCCGATATGCCGGGCGGGGACGAATTCACCGAACCCGACATGGTTCTTAAGCCGGATTTCACCACGGCGACCGCGGTGCCCTGGACTGCGGACATGACGTTGCAGGTGATCCATGATGCCTTTGACCAGCAGGGCAACCCTGTGGCGATGGCCCCGCGCAATGTGCTCAAGCGGGTAAAGCAGCTCTATGAGGATAACGGCTGGAAGGCCATTGTCGCGCCCGAAATGGAATTCTTCCTTGTCGCACGCAACATCGACCCCAATCAGCCGATCATCCCCCCCATGGGCCGCTCGGGCCGCCGGGTGATGGCCAATCAGGCCTATTCGATGTCGGCAGTCGATGAATATGGCAAGGTGATCGACGACATCTACGACTTTGCCGAAGCCCAAGGGTTTGAGATCGATGGCATCGTTCAGGAAGGCGGTGCCGGACAGGTGGAGATCAACCTCAACCACGGCGATCCGGTCGCCCTTTCGGATGAGGTTTTCTACTTCAAGCGCCTGATCCGCGAGGCGGCACTCCGCCACGATTGCTTCGGCACTTTCATGGCCAAACCGATCGAGGGCGAACCGGGCAGCGCCATGCATATCCATCAATCCGTGGTCGATATCAAAACCGGTAAGAATATCTTTGCCGGGCCCAAGGGCGAAGAAACCGAGCAATTCATGCATTTCATCGCGGGCATGCAGAACTACCTGCCCGCCGTCGTGGCGCTGATGGCTCCCTATGTGAACAGCTATCGCCGCTACGTGCCGGATTTTGCCGCGCCCATCAATCTTGAATGGGGCCGCGACAACCGCACGACGGGATTGCGCATCCCGATTTCCGAACCAAATGCCCGACGGCTGGAAAACCGCCTGCCAGGGATGGATTGCAATCCCTATCTCGGCATCGCGGCTACCATGGTCTGTGGCTATATCGGGCTGATGGAAAAGCGGATGCCGCGCCCCGAAGCCAAAGGAAATGCCTATATCAACGCAGAAGAGCTGCCGACCAACCTTGGGGATGCGCTTGATCTCTTCTCCGAATGCGCACCGGTGCGCGACGCCCTGACACCGGAATTCTGCGATATCTACGAAGCCGTTAAGCGCAAGGAATTCCACGAATTCCAGCAGGTGATCAGCCCATGGGAACGCGAACATCTGTTGCTGAACGTCTGAGTTACCGGGGCAGGGCAAATTCTGGCTGCCCGGCTCCGGAACCATGCCCAAGGGGTGGTATTCCGCCCACCCCAGGCGTAGATCTGGCCCAATGAGGTCACTGAGAACAGGCGCGGCATGACTCAACACGAACTGACCGAAGACAGATCCGCTGACACGAATGCCCCGGACGTTTACGCGGCCGAACCGATCCCCGAAGGGGCGCGGGCGGAAATTGACCGATTGCTCGCCTCGGGCGATCTCTTTCGCTACACGGCTTCTGAGGCAGCCCCTGTTGCCCTGCTTGAAACCGAATTCGCCGACTATATGGGCGCAAAATATGCGCTGGCGGTGTCATCCTGCTCGGCAGCGCTGTTCTTGTCGCTAAAGGCGCTGGATCTGCCTGCAGGTGCCAAAGTTCTGATCCCCGCCTTCACTTTTGCCGCCGTGCCATCTGCCGTCGTCCATGCGGGTTGCGTGCCAGTGCTGGTGGAGGTCGGGCAAAGCCTGCGGATCGATCTGGACGACTTTGGCAGGAAACTGACCGATGATATCGCCGCCGTTCTCATCAGCCATATGCGCGGTCACACTTCGGATATGGATGCGATCATGGCGGCCTGTACCGCGCGCTCCATCCCGCTGATCGAGGATGCCGCCCATTCGCTTGGCACGCTATGGTCCGGTTGCAAGATCGGCACGATCGGCAAAATCGGCTGCTTTTCGTTTCAGTCCTACAAAATGGTCAATGGTGGCGAAGGCGGAATGCTGATCACGGATGACCCGGAAATCGCCGCCCGCGCCGTGATCATGTCGGGCGCCTATGAACACAACTGGAAAAAACACAAAGGGCTGCAAAACAGCTATGCCAACTGGCAAAACCGCCTGCCACTTTACAATATGCGGATGCAGAACCTTTCGGCCGCCGTCATTCGCCCTCAGATACCCGAGATTGACGCACGCGTCGCCGCAGGGCGCCGCAACCATGACTATGTTGCCGAACGCCTGAACCAGTCGCCCTGGATCGAGGTGCCGCCCGCCCTGCCCCAAGAAGTACGCGCACCGGATTCGCTGCAGTTCAACCTTATCGGCGTCGAAAGCGATGCGCAGGCGCTGGCGTTTCAGGCTGCCGCGGCAGAACGTGGCATTGCCTTGCAGATATTCGGACTGGCGCCGGACAATGCGCGGGCCTTCTGGAACTGGCAGTTTCTGGGGGCCGCACCCGATTTGCCCCTCACCCGGGCCATGCTGATGCGCGCCTGCGATCTGCGGCTGCCGACGCGGCTGACGCAGGCAGATCTCGATAGCATCACGCTGGCACTGCTTGAATCAGCGGCCAAAACCCTCGGCGCTGCCTGACACCATTTCCGTGTTCAGAGCTTTGACAGTTTGTTCTGCAAATCGGCCAGCTGCTTTTTGATGGCTTCCAGATCCTCTTCCTTCGCCTTGGCCTTCGGATCGGGTTTTTCAGGTTCGGATGTCTGGGATTTTCCCATCCCGCCCATGATTGATTTCAAAAAAGCCTGCTGTTGACGTTGCATCGCTTCAAAGCCCGGCATCGAATTCAGCGGGCTTGGCAAAGCCGTCAGATTTTCCATCAGCTTCGATTGCCCTTCGCGCAACATCTCGAAAGATGCAGCCAGAAATTGCGGAACAACGCTTTGGGCCTGGGTGGTGTAGCTGCGCACCAGATCGGTCAGCACGTCGACCGGCAAAACGCTTTCACCACGGCTTTCATGTTCGGCAATGATCTGAAGCAGATACTGACGCGTCAGGTCATCGCCCGATTTCAGGTCCACGATCTGGACTTCACGCCCATCACGGATAAACGCTGCGATATCCTCCAGCGTCACATAATCGCTGGTTTCGGTGTTATAGAGCCGCCGGCTCGCATAACGCTTGATCAGCAATGGTTTGGCATCCTCGGCCATTCACACCTCCCCGGGCGTTTTTGCATTGCAGCAAGATTAGGCTGCACAGCAGAAAAAACAACCAAAAGAAAAAGGCGGGTCACAAAGGACCCGCCAAATAATGTCTGACTGACAGGGAGGAAACAGTCAGGCGGTACTCTTACTTCGCAGAAGCCGTTGCTTTTTTCGCGGCTGCGGTCACGTCATTGGTGGCCTTCTTGACAGCGGCGGTCGCATCTTCGGAAAAGTCCTTGCCAGCGGCCAGCATCAGTTCAACGGTTTCCATCTGAACTTTCTTGGCAACTTCAGCGAAAGCGGCCAGGTTTTCAGCAGCCATTTCAGCCGACGCCGAGGCGAAATCGCTGAATGCTTTGGAATAGTCAGCCGGCTCGGCTTTGACTTTGGACATCGCACCAAACTTGGCGATGGTGTCTTTGGTCCATTTCGAAGAAATTTCGTTCGACTTTTCAGCTGCTTCCAGAGCAACCTTGGTCATCTTCTCGCCAAGTACGGCCGAAGATTTGAATGTGTCCTGCAGCGCCGAAGCGTCAACCGGGAAAGAAGAAGCCATGTCCTGCATGACTTTGGTGAAATCTTGAGCTTTTTGCATCGTCGTCATTCCTTACAAACTTGGGGCCAGTCCCCGTTCTGCGTCTGCACAGGATATACATGCTGCGGCGCGGCATTTCAAGTCTTTATGCTGCAGTGCAGCAAAAAAATTCCTATACCGAAATTATCCATCAATTTTCAATATTTGGCACCTCGGTAACATAGGTTCCGGGGGCCGGTGCCAATGGAGGATGCTTCGAATCACCCACCTTTCGGGCCTCAATCATCTTGCCCGAGCGTTTTTCCAGCCACTTTCCCCAGCGCGGCCACCAACTGCCCTTATGGAATTCTGCATCGTTCAGCCAGGCATCCGCATCGACCATTTCGCCTTCATTGGTGTAATGACCATATTTGTCCTTGCCGGGCGGATTGATGATGCCGGCGATATGGCCTGACTGCGAAACGACAAAGGTTTTGTCCTTTGATCCAAACTGCCGGATACCGTTGAACGACCCTTTCCAAGGCGCGATATGATCCGCCTCGCAGGCAACGGCAAACAGCGGCACTTTCACATCCTGCAGGCCAATCTCCTCGCCGCAGATCTTGATGCGTCCCTCGGCAAGCTGATTGTCCTGACAGATCCAGCGCAGATATTCGACCGCCATCCGCGCCGGCAGATTGGTACCATCACCGTTCCAGTAAAGCAGGTCAAAGGCCGGTGGCGCCTCGCCCATCATGTAGCTCTTGATCGCTGGCCCATAGACAAGGTCATTCGACCGCAGGAATGAAAACGTCTTGGCCATGTAGTATTTGTCGAGATAGCCATCCTTGGCCACCTGCGCCTCAATCCCGTCGATGAAATCGTCATCCAGAAATACCGACACCTCGCCCGGATCGGAAAAATCGGTAAGCGTGGTAAAAAACGTCGCCGAATTCACCGACTTTTCCCCGCGCTTTTTCAATACAGCCTGCGTCATGGTCAGCGTGGTTCCCGCGATGCAATAACCAACCGCATTCACCTTGTCTTCACCGGTGATCTCCTTGGCCGCCTCGATCGCGGCCATGAATCCCTCTTCGACATAATCGTCGAGCCCTGTATCCGAATAGCTCTTGTCGGGGTTTTTCCAGCTCACCACGAACAGGGTAAAGCCTTGGTCGACGATCCACTTGATCAGCGAATTCGCAGGCTTCAGATCCATGATGTAAAATTTGTTGATCCAGGGCGGAAACACGACCAGCGGAATGGCGTGAACCTTTTCGGTGGTTGGCTTATATTGAATAAGCTCGATCATCCGGTTGCGGTAAACCACGGCCCCTTCGGT
>JAOUMG010000095.1 GCA_029881635.1 Paracoccaceae bacterium
GCACGCCTTTCTGGTCGAAAGGTGCAGGCTTGCCGGTTATCCGGTCGATGACCAAAAGCTTGTCATCCTTGTCCCTGAGCAGGAGCCCTTTGCCCGGACCTTCACTGCTGTCCACCAGGCAAGGAGCATTGGTGTATTGCGCAAGGTAGTCGAGGTCGATCTTGCCGGCGTTGAAAAGTTCGTGCACCAGCGCAAGGATCAGCAGGCCGTCCGTCCCCGGCGTGATCCCGACCCATTCGTCGGCGACACCGTTATAGCCAGTGCGGATCGGGTTGACGCCGATGATCTTGGCGCCGCGTTTCTTCAGCTTGCCGATGCCCATCTTGATCGGGTTGCTGTCGTGATCTTCGGCAACGCCGAAAAGCATGAACAGTTTGGTCCGGTCCCAGTCGGGCTGGCCGAATTCCCAGAATGCACCACCGATCGAATAGATCCCGGCGGCGGCCATATTGACCGAACAAAACCCGCCATGGGCCGCATAGTTGGGCGTGCCGAAGCCTTGCGCCCAGAAACTGGTAAAGCTTTGCGACTGGTCGCGGCCGGTGAAAAAGGCCAATTTGTCGGGGGCATTATCTTTCAGCGGCTTCAGCCAGCCAACAGCGGTTTGCAGCGCCTCTTCCCAGGATATTTCTTCAAAGGCACCCGACCCGCGCGGGCCTACGCGGCGCAGAGGCGTGCGCAGGCGTGACGGCGCGGTCACCTGCATGATACCTGACGCCCCCTTGGCGCATAAAACACCCTTGTTGACCGGATGATCGCGGTTGCCTTCGATATAGGCGACCTTGCCAGAACGCAGGTGCACATTGATCCCGCAGCGGCAGGCGCACATGTAGCAGGTAGTGCGGCGAATTTCGTCGGAAACCGGTGGCGAGGTATCGAAGGCTGGTTGTGAATATGTCATGGACATCCCGTTTTTCTGGTCACAATCCGAATAAAGTCCCGGTTTGCAAGGCAATAAGAGAATTTTTCTTTCGCTTGACTGTCCAATCCGGGAAATACCGGCGGCCGAGAGGCGCCTGTCATCAGCATTTCCCCTATGGTTCCATGCCGGCCTGAACGGCCGTTACAGCGATGAGGTTCAAGGCATCCTCGGCGCTGCAGCCTCTGGAAAGATCATTGGCCGGTTTGGCCAAACCCTGAAGGATCGGGCCGATTGCCTCGGCCCCGCCGATACGCTGGGCGATCTTGTAGCCCATGTTTCCGGCATCGAGATTGGGAAAGACAAAGACATTGGCGCGACCGGCAACCGGGGATCCGGGCGCCTTTCTTTGGGCAATGTCAGGCACAAAGGCCGTGTCGAACTGCAATTCGCCATCGACCATCAGATCGGGAAATTGCTGACGCACCAGCGCGGTTGCCTCAACGACCTTGGTGGCGTTCGGATGCCTGGCGCTTCCCAGCGTTGAAAAGGACAGCATTGCCACCCTCGGTTGCTGCCCGGTCAGAGCCTGGAAGGACTGTGCAGTTGCCCCGGCAATCTCGGCCATTTCGGCGGCGCTGGGGTCTACCACCAGCCCGCAATCGGCAAATGCCACTGGCCCCTGAGGATCGTGATGCGGCTTTTGCAACAGCATCAGAAAAAAGCTCGAGATGAGTTTGCCTGCCGGTTTGAGCCCTATGACCTGAATGGCGGCACGGACAGTGTCTGCAGTCGTGGCCACTGCCCCGCCCACAGTTCCATCGGCCAGACCGGCGCGCACCAGCATCGCCGAGAACACCAAGGGTTCTGCCAGCGCAGCAGCGGCTTTTTCCGGCGTTACGCCCTTGTGCTGGCGCATCTTGAAATAGTCATGGGCAAGCCTTTCGCCATGGGGCGATGTTCGTGGGTCCATGATGGTGATGCCATCCAGACCATCGGCATTTTGTTGGCCCATCAGGGCGCGCACCTTATCCTCATCACCCACCAGAATGATCCGGGCGATCCCCTCCTGACGCGCGCGAACAGCCGCCTCGACGATGCGGCGGTCTTCGCCTTCGCTGAGCACGATGGTTTTGCCGAGAGCACTGGCGCGGGAATTGATGTCACGAAGGGCGTTCATCGGGGTCGTTCTCCGGTCAGATCACTGATTTCAGAAGGCCCAGCACCGACAGCATGAGCAGCAACCCGATCGCCATGCGCCGGAAACTTTGCGGGGATGCCGACAGGAACCGGCGCCCGCCCAGCCATATGCCCAGTGCCAGCAGGGGTATGACCATCACGAAGATGACAGCCGTTTCCTTTGTCACAAGACCGTTGGCCCACATGATCGGCAAGGCAATAAGATCAATGGCAGTCAGATAGGCGATCATGGTCGCGCGAAAGACCGGCGCCGAAATCGGCTGGGCCGCCATGAAGGCCGCAACGGGCAGACCGCCCACGGCGGCACCATTGGCCACGCCAGACACGAGTCCGACCCCGATATGGCCGGTTTTCCCGATTGTGCGCTTCAACGTCCAGCCGGTAAGCAGCAACAGGCACATCGCCAGAATGAAAAGAGAAATTGCCAGCCGCGCTGGGTCCTGCCCAACCTTGGCAAGGATGGTGACCGACACCGGCATGGCTATAGCTGCGCCCAATAGCATGGGGCGCAGGCGGCGCCAGTCAATCAGCGGCAGGATTCCGCGGGTCTGGACAGTTGTCATGGCAATTTCACACAAGACAACGACCGGGACCAGAAAGACCGGGTTGGTGACCAGCCCGGCAAAGGCCACGACAAGCGCCGAAAAGCCAAAGCCTGAATAGCCCCGCACAAAGGCGGCAAGAAAGAACGCGGCCCCAAGGGCTGCCGCGGGGCCAATCGTCAAACCCAGCGGCAGCGACATGGATCATGCCCCCGCTTGCGGACGCATATCTGCCGGGTCGATCCCGGCCACTTCGACCGGCGTTTTCATCGCATCGCGGCGGAAGGGCTCGCCCAGTTCCTGATTGAGAAGCACTTCGATGAAGGTGGTGGTGCCCGCTTTCTGGTCCTTGATTGCGGTGGCCAAGGCGTCGGTCAGCTCACTCATCCCCGACACCTGCACGCCTTTCAGTCCGCAGGCATTGGCGATACCGGCATAGCTGACCTGCTGGTTCAGTTCGGTGCCCACGAAGTTATCGTGATACCAAAGGGTTGTGTTGCGCTTTTCAGCGCCCCACTGGTAATTGCGGAAGATCACCATGGTGATGGCAGGCCAGTCGTCGCGACCGATGGCAGTCATTTCGTTCATCGAAATCCCAAATGCGCCATCCCCGGCGAAACCTACGACCGGAACATCCGGCTTGCCGATCTTGGCGCCCTGAATCGAAGGCAGGCCATAGCCGCAGGGGCCGAACAGGCCGGGTGCAAGGTATTTGCGGCCTTCTTCGAAGGTCGGGTAGGCGTTGCCGATGGCACAGTTATTGCCGATATCCGAGGAAATGATCGCCTCTTTGGGCAGGGCCGACTGGATGGCCCGCCAGGCCATACGGGGGCTCATCCACTTTGGCTTGGCCTTGCGGGCCCGTTCGTTCCAGGTGGTGCCGGGATCATCCTGTTCGTGATCCATTGATGTCAGCTCTTGCGCCCAGGCCGATTTCTTTTGCGCAATCATATTCTTGCGCTCGGTTCTTCCAGCATCGCCTGCACCTTCCGACAGTCTGGCGAGGATGCCCTCGGCCACCTGTTTGGCATCGCCGACAATCCCCACAGTGACCTTCTTGGTCAGGCCAATCCGGTCGGGGTTGATATCGACCTGAATGATCTCGGCCGTCTTTGGCCAGTAGTCGATGCCGTAACCCGGCAGGGTCGAAAACGGATTGAGACGGGTGCCGAGCGCCAGAACCACATCGGCCTGCGCGATCAGTTCCATCCCGGCTTTGGAGCCGTTATAGCCCAAGGGGCCTGCGAACAAGGGATGCGAACCGGGGAAAGCATCATTGTGCTGATAGCCGCAGCAGACAGGTGCATCCAGCCGTTCGGCCAGCGCCATAGATGCCGGGATTGCACCGCCGATGACTACGCCCGCACCATTCAGAATGACCGGGAACTTGGCTTTCGACAAAAGATCAGCGGCACGCGCGATAGCGTCCGACCCACCTGCGGGACGTTCGAAATCGACGATCGCCGGCAGCTCAATGTCAATGACCTGTGTCCAGAAATCGCGCGGCACGTTGATCTGGGCCGGGGCAGAGGCGCGTTTGGCCTGCATGATCACCCGGTTCAGAACCTCGGCGATGCGGGTCGGGTCGCGCACTTCTTCCTGATAGGCAACCATATCGGCGAAGAGCTTCATCTGCTCCACTTCCTGGAAACCGCCCTGCCCGATTGTCTTGTTGGCGGCCTGCGGAGTGACGAGAAGCAGCGGCGTGTGGTTCCAGTAGGCGGTTTTCACCGGCGTGACGAAATTGGTGATGCCGGGGCCGTTCTGGGCGATCATCATCGACATCTTACCGGTCGCGCGGGTGAAACCGTCGGCCATCATGCCGGCATTGACCTCATGGGCGCAGTCCCAGAATTTGATGCCAGCCTTGGGGAACAGATCCGATATCGGCATCATGGCCGATCCGATTATCCCGAATGCATGTTCGATCCCGTGCATTTGCAGGGTTTTGACGAAGGCCTCTTCGGTCGTCATCTTCATGGTCGTCTCCCTTATTCGAAAAAATTCACGGAAAAATTCCGATATTTGGCCCGTTTCTACTCTCGTCGCCACCAAAGCGCGTAGGGCCAGATGTACCGCCTATTTAGGGCCAGTTTCCGATATCGCATTTGCGATCTGCGCGATACCTTCGGGTATACGACCTTGCGCTATCGAAGAGTAGGCCAGACGGTAGAAATTTCGCGGTGCGGTTTGCGGCGCGAAGAATATCCGCCCCGGTTCAATCAGGACACCGCGCGCGCGCAAAACCTCGGCCAGAATGTCGGTATCCACGCCGTCTGGCGCCCGCATCCAGAAGCTTGATCCGCCGAAGGAGCCCTGCCCGGCTATTTCCAGACCATTGGCGCGGATGGCTTCGTCCATCGTTGTCCTGCGCCGCTTATAGGCCTGATTGAGCCGGTTGATCAGCGCATCGTAATGGCCCAGGGCCAGAAAATACGCCACCGTTCGCTGAATGTGGCCTGGCGGGTGGCGAAACAGCGTGGCCCGCAAGGCGCGCGCTTCGCGAATGAAGGCTTCCGAGCCGACAAGATACCCCAGACGCAAGCCGGGAAAGAGCGATTTGGAAAAGGAGCCCGCATAGATCACCCGCCCTTCCTGATCGAGTGATTTGAGTGCGGGCGCGGCGGCCTTGATGAATGACATCTCGAATTCGTAGTCATCCTCGACGACAACGAAATTTTCCCTTGCCGCCCGGTCCAACAGCGCCTGGCGGCGCTCCATTGGCATGGTTGCGTTTGTCGGGCAGTGGTGGCTCGCGGTTGTGTAGACAACGTCGGGCGCACTCGGCAACGCGTCGGGCAGCAGGCCTTCTTCATCGACATCGGCCGCCACGACGCGGCAATCCATCTGGTTCAGGATGGCACGCAAACCGGGATAGCAAGGGTTTTCGACGACCGCCGTGCGATTTTGCCCCAGCAACACATGGGCGGTGATCCATAAGGCGTTCTGCGCCCCGAGCGTCAGCAGTATCTGTTCCGGCCGTGCCGCTATGCCGCGCCTGGGCAGGATGTTGCGCGCAATGTATTCGATCAGCATCGGATCATCGCGTTCGTAAAAATCGGCCGTCATGGTTTCAAAATCGCGCTTGCCAAGGGCGCGCAGCGCACAAAGGCGCCAGTTCTGATGGTCAAAAAGCGTTACATCCGCCTGACCGTAGATGAACGGATAGGGATAGCTGCGCCAGTCATCCGGTTTGCTTGGCAATTCATGGCGTGAAAACTGGCGACTGACCACGCGGTCCCAGTCAACCGTATCTTTTTGCGCCTGCTGTGGTTGTGCGAAATCTGGCTGTCTGGGCGCCGAGTCCGACACAAAGTACCCGGACCGCCCCCGTGAAGTCAGATAGTCACTGGCCAGCAACTCCGTATAAGCGAGCGTCACGGTGATGCGGCTGACGCCGAGATGGCGGGCGAGTTTTCGGCTGGAGGGCAGCTTGTCGCCTGCCCGGTAGCGGCCCCGCACGATCCCTTCGGAGACCATTTGCTGGATCTGCTGCTGCAACGTCCCGTTAAAGCCGGGCGTCAGAAAGAAGGATTCGGCGGCTATCGACATATCTGGCGTCAAGGTCCTCGTTATCTGGACTCATGACAATTGGCGCAGAACTGCCTCCGGCGTCAACCCGACCTGACACCCGATTAACTGCGCAAAAGGCAATTGGCTGCAGGAATCGCGTGGGGGGCGACCTGCCCCCCAGGCAAAAACCTGAATCAGCTGAATACCTTCGTCAGAGCCTTGTCGATGGCGTGGGTGATTTCATCGATGTCATCGGGCGTGGCAATCAGCGCCGGGCTGAGGCACAGCGTATTGTTAAAGCCCGGAATGGACCGGTTGGTCATGCCGATGATAACACCCTGTGCCATGCAATCGGCAACCACGGCTTGCGCCATTTTTTCCGGAACCGGTTCCTTGCTGGCGCGGTCACTGACCAGTTCGGCCCCACAGAAAAGACCCTTGCCGCGAACGTCGCCCACTGCGCGGTGCTTTTCCTTCAAGGCATGAAGGTTTTTCATCAGGCGTTCGCCCATGGCATTGGTATTTGCCAGCAAACCCTCATCTTCGATGATGCGCATGTTTTCGATGGCCGCGGCAGGACCTGCCGTGCAGCCGCCGAAGGTCGAAATGTCACGGAAATAGTCCATGGGATCGGTCACGTCCGACTTGAACATGTCAAACACCGCCTCGGTCGTGACACAGCAGGCAATGGCGGCATAGCCGGAGGCAACGCCCTTCGCCATCGTCACGAAATCGGGTTTGATCCCGTATTGCTGATAGCCGAACCACGTACCGGTACGCCCCAGCCCGCAGACAACTTCGTCGATATGAAGCAGGATGTCATATTTCTTGCAGATCTCCTGCACCCGCTCCCAGTAGCCTTCGGGCGGCGTGATGACACCGCCACCTGCTGTCACAGGCTCAAGACACAGGCCGCCGATCGTGTCGGCACCTTCGCGCA
>JAOUMG010000188.1 GCA_029881635.1 Paracoccaceae bacterium
GCGCCTCGCTTTCACTCGACATTCTACCCAACCCCCTCGAAGTGACCACCTCTCTCTACGAGACCCTCAAAAGACGGGGGCTGCGGCCCGTCCGCGCTGTCCAGAGGATCTCGGCAATCAACCTTGGGGCGCGCGAAGCCGAGCTTTTGAACCTGCCCGAGGGCGCGGCGGGACTATCCATCGAACGAACCTCATATCTTGCGAGCGGACGGGTCGCGGAGCTCACCCGCTCGCTCTATCGCGGCGACGCATACGATTTCGTCGCCGAACTGCGCCTCTGATCGAAAGGGTTTCAAATGTCCTCTGAACCGACCCTGATGCACCAGGAAGTCCGCGAAATCCCGGCTGCTATCGACCGCCTATTGAGCCAGGGGGGCGGGGCGATACGCATTGCCGCGTCACTGGCCCGCGATGTCGATCCACGTTACTTCATCTCAATTGCCCGCGGCTCCTCAGACCACGCGGCCTCGTTTCTGAAATATGCCAGTGAACTTGTTCTGCGCCGACCCATGGCCTCAGTCGGACCATCGGTCAATTCGATCTACGGCGTCGAACTCGATGCGCGCGGCGCTGTCTGCATCTCGGTGTCACAGTCGGGGCAAAGCCCCGACATCGTACGCCTGACCGAAGCACTGCGCGACAGCGGTGCGCTGACGGTGGCTATCACGAATGATGAAAATTCACGCCTTGGCAGAGCCTCCAACTCCACCTTGCCGATCCACGCTGGCCCCGAATTGAGCGTGGCTGCTACGAAAACATTCGTCGCCTCGCTGGTGGCGGGGCTTTGGTTCCTGGCCGAAATGCAGCAAGAAACCGATCTCATCACCGCCATCCACGCGCTTCCCGAAGCGCTCGACAAGGCCACGCGCTGCGACTGGTCGTCGGTAGTAGACGCAATCGACGGGCGTTCGCTTTTCACGATCGGACGCGGCCCCTCCTGGGCGATCTCCAACGAAGCCGCGCTCAAGTTCAAGGAAACCTGCCTGATCCACGCCGAAAGCTATTCTTCCGCCGAAGTACTGCACGGTCCAGTCTCGATTGTCGGAAGCGGATTTCCGGTTATCGCCTTCACTGCCCGAGATAAGGCCGAGGCAAGCGTCGCCGAAACCGCCGATGCGCTCGCCGAAAAAGGCGCGCGTGTCTTCGCGGTGACGAACCAAGTGAACAAGGCCACACCGCTGCCGCATGTGCGCACGGATCACTGGCTGTGCGACCCGATCCCGGCAATCGTGTCTTTCTATGCCATGGTTGAAACTGTTGCTCTGGCGCGCGGCATCAACCCTGACAAACCGCGCCACCTGAACAAGGTCACCGAAACCGTATGACTTACACCGTAACCTTCAGAAACGGCCCGATATTCGACGGAACTCATCTTCTGGACGCCCATGCGCTGCGCTTCGAGAACGGGCGGGTCGCCTTCCTTGGGCCAGCGATTCAGGCGCCAACATCGGGCCACACGATCGACCTTGCTGGCGATATCCTCTTTCCTGGCTTCGTCGATCTTCAGGTAAACGGCGGCGATGGCATTCTCTTCAATGCCGACCCGTCCACCGCCACACTCCGACGGATCGCGGCGGCGCACCGCGGCCTCGGCGTCACGGCGTTTTTGCCCACGCTGATCACAGACACCACCGAAAAAACCCGCGCCGCCATTGTCGCCGTTGAGGATGCCCTTCGCGAAGGAGTGCCGGGCATCGCCGGTCTGCATCTTGAAGGCCCACATCTTTCGGTCGCGCGCAAGGGCGCCCACGATCCCGTCCTGATCAGGCCGATGGAAGCCGAGGATCTCGACACATTGCTCAGGGCTGCCGAAACGTTGCCGCTGCTCAAGGTCACCGTTGCCCCCGAAACCGTTAGCGAGGATCAGGTCGCAACGCTTGCGCGCGCAGGCGTGCTGGTTTCGCTTGGCCACAGCGATGCGGATTATGAGACGTGCCGACGTTACTTTGCAGCGGGCGCCAGCTGTGTCACACATCTTTTCAACGCAATGAGTCAACTTGGTAACCGCGAACCGGGACTCGTCGGTGCTGCGCTGGCAAGCGGCGAGGCCTCTGCCGGCCTGATTGCGGACGCAGTCCATGTTCACCCAGAGTCGATCCGCACGGCATGGAAAGCGAAAACCGGACCGGGCCGCATCTTCCTTGTTAGCGACGCAATGGCCGTTGCTGGATCGGATTTGACTGAATTCGAATTGGGTGGACGCCTGATCAAACGGAAGAATGGCATTCTGACACTGGCCGATGGCACACTAGCAGGCGCCGATTTGGACCTCGCAAAGGCCGTTCGCACGATGGTTGAGAAGGTAGGTATCGACATCGCTTGCGCACTCCAAGCCAGCACCAGCATCCCTGCAGGTTTGATTGGGCTCGACTATGGTTTCGATCGGGTAACCGATGTCGTCCGGCTATCGGCGGATTTGTCCGGTATAGTCCCAATCAGGTACGACGCTGCAGCTGCTCCAGAAATCAATGTAGAGGCGGGCAGGTTTTCGCGATAACGTAGGTGGCCTGACAGATGGATGCAGGTATTTAGGGTGCATTACGGAATGGCGCGACTGAGAACCGCGTCGGAGCGGCCTGTATCGTCATCGGTGGGTTGGCGATCCGCAGGGTCCAGGCGACTAGGTCTTTTCACTCTACCGAATGATCCGCGCCAGCACCTTCAGAAACGCTTGCGGGATATCCTCGGGCTGGTAGCCTTCGGCACTATAGATATAAGCCGCGACCACCATCGCCGCGCCGATGGCCGCGAAAACGATGGCACCCAGAAGCGAGCGATCGGACGCAAAGGCGGAAATCATTGCCGGGAACGACAGGATGATAATGACGATGCCCGATATGAGAACCAGATCGGTATCCATGACTGCCTTTCCGGGTACCCTTGGGATGGGTCCGGTTTACTCCGGATCGGTCCGGAAGATCAATCTTTCGTCACAGGGCGCAACACGCAGGATATTGGTGGTTCCCTTGACGTTGAAAGGCACGCCGGCGGTCACCACGATCTGCTCTACCTCGGTCGCGAAACCTTCCTTGCGGGCGGCGCGGGCGGCATTGACAACAGCCATCTTGAAACGGTCGACTGAATCGGTCAGCACACAATGTACGCCCCAGGTCAGGCAGAGCCGGCGCAGCGTGCCGACAATCGGTGTCAGTGCTATGATCGGCACATGCGGGCGTTCGCGGGCAACCAGGCTCGCGGTGGTACCCGACTGGGTGAAACAGCAAATAGCCTTGATATCCGTCGTCTCGGCAATCTCGCGCGCGGCTGAAACGATGGCATCTGCGACCGTCTCGCGGTTGGCCTTGCGGCTTGCGTCGATCACTTCGCGGTAAACCGGATCACGTTCGACCGACTTGGCCACATTGTCCATTGTCGCCACCGCCTCGACAGGGAACTGACCCGCCGCAGATTCCGCCGACAACATCACTGCGTCCGCCCCTTCATAGATGGCCGTGGCTACGTCCGAAACCTCGGCCCGCGTCGGCATCGGCGATTCGATCATGGATTCCAGCATCTGGGTTGCCACGATCACCGGCTTGGCCGCAGCACGGCAGGCCCGCACGAGGCGTTTTTGAATGGGCGGCACCGAATGGATCGGCAATTCCACGCCCAGATCGCCGCGCGCAACCATTACCCCGTCGGTAGCAGCCAGAATATCAGCAAATGCAGTCACCGCCGCGGGCTTTTCGATCTTGCACATGATGGCTGCCCGACCCTTGACCAGAGCTCGGGCTTCAAACACATCCTCGGGGCGTTGCACGAAGGACAGTGCCAGCCAGTCAACCCCCAGTTCGCAGGCGAATTCCAGATCATTGCGGTCCTTCTCGGACAGCGCGGCCAGTGGCAGCACTACATCCGGAACATTGACCCCTTTATTGTTGGAAATGGTTCCGCCATTGGTCACCGTACAATCGGCAAAATCCTTGCCGCATTCGACAACTTTCAACCGTATCTTGCCGTCATTGACCAGAAGCGAGGCGCCTTTGGTCAGCGCTGCGAAAATCTCGGGATGCGGCAGGCAGACGCGCCGGCTATCCCCATGGGCCGGATCAAGATCAAAGCGGAACGCAGCACCGTCCTGCAAATCCTCCGACCCTTTTGCAAAGCTGCCAACACGCAGTTTCGGCCCCTGAAGATCAGCCAGAATGGCAATCGGGCGACCCACATCTGCCTCTACCTTGCGAATGGTCGCATGTCGTGCTGCCTGATCCTCATGTGTGCCATGGCTCATGTTCAGGCGAAACACATCCGCCCCCGCCTCATACAGCGCCCGGATGGTGTCATAGTCGCTTGAGGCAGGGCCCAGCGTTGCCACGATCTTTACATTGCGATTGCGTCTCATACGGGCAACATCCTTATGCTGATTGCGCTACCATTCCGGGCCGTCCCTCTATGGCCGAAAACCTTGAGCACAGCAACTGGCGCTTTGACCAATGCTCGGCTAAAGGAAACTGTTCTTCAAACCGTGACCAGACCATGACAGACGCCCCATATGAGATCATCGGCAGTGACCGGCCATCCCGCTGGCTTGTAACTTGCGACCACGCGACCAATCGGGTGCCTGACTGCCTTGGCGGCACATTGGGTCTGCCATCAGCCGACATGGGTCGCCACATCGCCTATGACGTCGGTGCAGCTGGCGTGACGCGGCGCCTGGCCGACCGGTTGAACGCCCGCGCGATCCTCGCCGATTTCTCGCGGTTGGTAATCGACCCCAACCGGGGCGAGGATGACCCGACCTTGGTGATGAAGCTTTATGACGGCACCATCATCCCCGCCAACCGCCATGTCGATGCCGCCGAGACGGAACGCAGGCTCAACACCTTCCACCGCCCCTATCACGCCGCCTATGAAACACTGGCCACCCGCCTCGAGAATACCGTGATCTGCGCCGTCCACAGCTTCACTCCGCGGCTAAATGGCCGCTCACCACGCCCCTGGCCCATTGGCGTACTTTATTCGCACCATGACGACCGGTTAGCCAAACCTTTGATAGCCCGGCTGGAGGCCGAAGGCTTTCTGACCGGCGATAACGAACCATATCTTGGCCATCTTGACGGCGACGCAATCGACCGGCACGCCCTGCAAAAGGGCCGCCCCAACGTGCTGATTGAACTTCGAAATGACCTCATCGCGCAGGAAGATGGCCAGATCGCCTGGGCAGACCGGCTGGCCCCGATCCTTGACGACGTGCTCAGCCAGTCCCAGCTATAGCTGCAAAGGAGACCTCACATGGATGACGCCACCCGTACCGAACTCGAAGCCGCCGCATTCCGCGCGCTGCGCCACCACCTGATGGAAAAGCGCCCTGATGTGCAGAAT
>JAOUMG010000096.1 GCA_029881635.1 Paracoccaceae bacterium
GCCAGCGAATGGTGAATCAGGCAACAGCCGGGATGTCGGCGCGGTTGACACCGACACCGGGCAGATTGCGGCGCTGTTCGGGGCTGCACTCCGTAACACGGTAGGCGTCAGGCCGGGCAAAAAGCGCGCGCAAGAGCCGGTTGGTCATCGCGTGACCCGCCCGGTTGCCGGTATAGCGGCCAAGGATCGGCGCGCCGGCCAGCGACAGGTCGCCCAGGGCATCCAGCATCTTGTGGCGCACGGCCTCATCGGCCCGGCGCAAACCGCCAGGGTTCAGAATTCGGTCGCCTTCGACAACCACCGCATTGTCATAGGTACCACCAAGTGCCAGCCCGTTGGCGCGCATTTCATCCACGTCAGACTGGCGGCAGAAGGTCCGGCAATCGCTGAGCTCGCGCACAAAGGCCCCATTGGCCATCGACATCACCTTGCGTTGACGGCCAATGGCCGCATCGGTGAAATCGATCAGAAAATCGATTTCCAGCGCCTTGGCAGGCTCCAGCCGCGCCACGGCCTCGCCTGCGCGAACCTCGACGGCCTCAAGGATTTCAAAGCAGCGCAGCGGCGCATTCAGTTCCCGCACGCCCTTGGCCATGATCCCGGCAACGAATGGTGCCGCGGATCCATCAAGGATCGGCACTTCGGGTCCGTCAATCTCGATCAGAACGTTATGGATACCGCAGCCGACAAGGGCGGCCATGATATGTTCGATCGTCGAAACCGTGACACCGGCGGCATTTCCGATCACCGTACACAGCCGGGCAGATGTCACCGCATCCCAATGTGCCGGAATGACCGCATCGGTGCCGATGACATCGGTCCGGCGAAACCAGATTCCGTATTCGGCCGAAGCCGGGCGCAATACCATCCGCGCGGGCCTGCCCGAATGCAGCCCAACCCCCGAAAAGGTCACTGATGATCTGAGTGTCGTCTGCAAGATAGGCTCCGATTTTGGCCCACATCTGATCGGATGCGTGGCGTTAACGATGAGGTAATGGCGACAGCCCGATAGCTCAACTCACTCTTTGCAACCAAATGTAACATTGGGCGTGTATGTGGGCGGCTCTCTGCCACATGGCCTCCTATTGCCTCTTATACCTATGATAATAAAAGAGAAAGGGTCGGCGTGAACCGACCCCCTCAAATAAATTGTGACCGTCTGAAAGGCGAATTCAGTTCGCCTGACGACGCAAGAAGGCGGGGATCTCCACCCGTTCCTGCTCCGGATCCACCTCTGCGTCATCTTCAAAGGCTGCCGTTACCTGCGGCCTTTGACGCATTGCTGGCGCCACCCGCTCGGTCGGTTCGGCGCTGTGTCCCGTCATCCGGTTCAAGAGAGTGTTGATGCCAAAACGCGGCTTTTCCGCCAGACGCTGCTGCGGGGAACCGGCCTGCGGACGGGCCGCGGCGGCGGGCTGCTGACCTCCGCGCGCGGCGCCTTGACCGGGTGCGCGGTTGACGGCTGCCTGAAGGCGGGCCATCGCTTCGGGCGATGGTGTGCCGGGCGCGCGGGGGCGCGGGGCTACAAAGCTTGAGGCATCCTCTTCGACATTCAAGTTTTCGGCAGCAGCCGGTTGCGGACGGTAGGCGGGGGCCGGCAGATCATCCTCTGCGTCGCCATCGTCGAACAATGTGCGTTCGGCCACCGGCTCGGGCGCCGGGCGGCTTTCCTGCGGGGCGCGGGTAGAGGCAAAGCTGGGCGTTGCCGTCTCTTCCCGGGCGACAGGCGCAGGGGCGCGCTCCGGCTCGGCCACGACGGCGGCAGGCTGCAGCGGTTCGGCCATCCGGCGGCGCGGCGTCGGTACTTCGACCTGCGCCAGAACCGCATCGATGCCCGTGGCAACCACGGATACGCGCATCATGCCTTCCATCGCTTCGTCCAGCGTGGAGCCGACGATGATATTGGCATCCGGGTCCACTTCTTCGCGGATACGGTTGGCGGCTTCGTCCAGTTCGAAAAGCGTCAGATCGGTACCACCGGTGATATTGATCAGCACACCTTTGGCCCCGCGCAGCGAAATCTCGTCCAGCAGCGGATTGGCAATGGCCTTTTCGGCGGCCTGAATGGCGCGGTCTTCGCCCGATGCCTCGCCCGTCCCCATCATCGCCTTGCCCATTTCGTCCATCACGGCGCGAACATCGGCAAAGTCGAGGTTGATCAGGCCCGGACGGACCATCAGATCGGTCACACCCTTGACGCCCTGATAAAGCACGTCATCGGCCATGGCGAAGGCCTCGGTGAAGGTGGTCTTTTCATTGGCCAGACGGAAAAGGTTCTGGTTCGGGATGATGATCAGCGTATCGACGACCTTCTGCAGCGCCTCAATGCCCTCATCGGCCTGACGCATCCGCTTGCCACCCTCGAACTGGAAGGGCTTGGTCACGACACCCACGGTCAGTACACCCAGTTCGCGCGCGGCCTGCGCGATGATCGGCGCAGCGCCGGTTCCGGTGCCCCCACCCATACCGGCCGTGATGAAACACATATGCGCGCCCGCGAGGTGATCGACGATTTCCTCGATCGTCTCCTCGGCGGCGGCGGCACCGACGGAGGGGCGCGCACCGGCGCCCAGACCCTCGGTCACTTTCACACCCATCTGGATGCGGGCATTGGAATGGCTTTGCTGCAATGCCTGCGCGTCGGTATTCGCGACGACGAATTCGACACCCTCAAGCGCTTTTTCAATCATGTTATTGACGGCATTGCCGCCCGCACCACCTACGCCAAAAACCGTGATCCTAGGCTTCAGGTCTTCGCGCTCATTTATCATCAAATTCAAAGTCATTGTGTTCCGCCTGTAATTAGTCCGACCCGAAGCGACCGGTTTTCCGCATTGGCCTGTTTTTACGTGTTATTTGACCCGAGGTCACGAAAAAAACACCCTTTCAACACAAAATCTGGTGGCGTCTTGGCATCGATAAGCGGCATTTCGCCAACACCTCAACATATTGCGATTACCAGTTGTCTTTAAACCATTTTGCGGCTCTGCGCAACGAACGTGCAGGGTACCTTTCGGCCGGAATCTCGAAATCCCACCACTCGTCCTGCGGGTGCGCGGCAAACAAACATAGGCCCACAGTTGAAGCAAAGGCAGCGCCCATCGCTGCCTGAGGCAGTCCCTGAACCCGCAATGGCCGACCGAGTCGCACATTCTGCCCGAGGATTCGCGCCGCCAATCCGTCCAGTCCGGGGATCTGGCTGGCCCCGCCCGTCAGCACGATCTGCTGGCTTGGCAACTGGTCGAATCCGGCTGCATCGAGGATGCCGCGAACCTCTTCCAGAATCTCTTCGACACGCGGGCGCATGATGCCGATCAACTCGGTCCGGCTGACGCGTTTGCGGTCCTTTTCCCAGTCCCCGCAATTGGCCCCGATCTCGATCATTTCGCGGTCGTCCATGCCCGTGGCCATAACCCCGCCATAGAATGTCTTGATCCGCTCGGCGGTCGCCAGCGGCACCCGCAACCCTTTGGAAATATCCAGCGATACGTGATCGCCCCCCAGCCGCACCGCATCGGCAAATATCATGTGCTTCTTGATAAAGATCGAAATGCCGGTAGACCCGCCACCCATATCGATGCAGGCAGCACCCAGTTCCTGTTCATCCTCAACCAGGCTCGCAATACCCGCCGCATAGGCAGATGAGGCGATGCCCGCGATTTCCAGATCGCAGCGCTTGATGCAGTGAAGCAGCGTCTGCACAGCGGCGGTATCAATTGTCAGCAGATGCATGTCCGCTGACAGACGGCTGCCGACATGGCCACGCGGATCGCCAAGCCCGGAACGGTGATCCAGCGCGAAATTGACCGGTTGGGCGTGCAGAACCTCGCGTCCCTCGCCGAAATCCGGCACTTCGCAGGCCGCCAGAACACGGGCGACATCCGGTTCACCCACCTGCCCTTCGGCCAGCTGAATCTCGCCAGCCAGGCCATAGCTGCGCGGCCGCGCGCCCGACAGGCAGGCAATCACATGGTCAACCCGCGTCTGGGCCATCTTCTGGGCGGCCTGAACGGCGGTACGAATGGCCCGCTCGGTTTCCTGCATCGCGTCGATTTCGCCAAAGCGCACCCCGCGCGACCGGGTTGTCGCCGCCCCGATCACCCGGAACTGCGCCTGCCCGGCCAGCGATCCCAGACCGTCTTCGCGGTCTTCATCAAGGTTTTCGATACGCAGCACCAGACAGGCGATCTTGGATGTGCCCACGTCCAGCACCGCCACGACACCCCGTTGCATGGCCGCCTGCCGCATGTTCCGCATGGCCCGCTGCGATTGGTAAAGATCGGTCATTGGCTTGGCACCTTGGTTTGAAACCCGTTGAAATTTTCCAGTGCCGCGACGCGGCCGCCCAAAAGGCGGATGGTCGGGCGATGTTCGTTGCGCAGATCAATGGTGGCAATATCGCGCCCCAGCATATCCTCGGCCTGATCCAGCGCGATGATGCGCTCGATGGCGGAAACCGGGTCGGCCTCGGGCAGCATGATCCGCTGGTCGCGGTCCAGCACGATATCCCAGCGCCTCTCGCCCATGCGCACCAGCCCGCGAACGCGGAAATGGATGGGACGGGCCGCATGAATTATCGCCAGCGCCTCGGCAACCATCGCATCCGCACCCTCCCCGGCAATCACCGGCAGGTCAGCGCGGGCCGACCGGTCCCGCAGATTGGCGACCCGGTGGCCGGTCTTGTCGAGCATCTGCAGGCCCGACGCGCTGCGCCACAGGATCACTGGCTGGCGTTCCTTGACTGTTACCTGAAGAATGCCGCCCGGCCGGATATGCAGCTCTGCATCGGCCACGGCATCGATCTGTTCGATCGCCGCGCGCATCGCTTCCAGGTCCAGCGCAAAGGATGACGCCGGCAGCTCGACCGGCAACATGTCGCGGATCGCCCCCGCGACCGGAACCGAGGCCCCGTCAATCGCCATCAGGCTCACCATGAATTCGGGCCGCTCTTCGATCTGCTTGCGCAGATCGGCCACGGTTTGGCCAATCGCCGCACGTCGGTCGCCATCCGCCAGATACCCAACAACCAAGCCTGCCACCAGCACCACGGGCAAGCCGATCCGCATCGCCGCGCGAAACATCGGCGTCAGCCACAGGCGTTCAGCCCGGTAGGCCAGCCGCGACGGCGCCGGATCGCGGAGCGGTGCCGGGCGGGAATAGTCGGAACGGGCAGGTGCTCTTAGCGGCTGCATGAGGCATCCTCCACAATCCAGGCGCAAAGCGCCGGAAAGGACATGCCCTCGGCCGCCGCCTGTTCCGGCGAAAGCGAGGTCGGCGTCATCCCCGGCTGGGTATTGGTCTCCAGAATGACAAGCCCGGCGATGCCCCGGCTGTCATCCCAGCGAAAGTCCGACCGCGACAGGCCCCGGCAAGCCAAAGCGGCATGGGCGCGCAACGCATAATCGCAGGCCGCATCGGCAATCTCGGCCGGGATATCGGCAGGGCAGCTATGGGTCGACCCGCCCGGCGCATATTTGGCATGGTAGTCGTACCAACCGGACGTATGGATCTCAGTCACACCCAGGGCCCTGTCGCCCAGAACCGACACTGTCAGCTCGCGCCCCGGCACATATTCCTCGACCATCGCGATCTCGGGCATCTCCGCCCCCAGATGCGGCGGCGAATTGGCATCCTTTGCAACGATATAGACGCCGACGGACGAGCCTTCGGCATTGGGCTTCACCACATAGGGCGGCGGCATGACGTGACGCGCCATGACCTCGGCCTTGGGGGCCAGCAGGCTCTCGACCACCGGCAGACCAACGCCGCGATAGATATCCTTGGCCCGCGTCTTGTCCATCGACAAAGCCGAGGCCAGCACCCCCGAATGGGTATAGGGAATGGCCAGCCATTCCAGCATGCCCTGCACGCAGCCATCCTCGCCCCAGCGGCCATGGAGCGCGTTGAAACAGACATCAGGCTTGATCGCAGACAGACGCAACGCAAGATCGCGGCCCGCATCGACCTCGATCACGTCATAACCCGCCTCCCGCAGGGCGTTGGCGCATTCGCGCCCGCTCGACAGTGAAACCTCCCGCTCAGCGGAAAGGCCTCCCATCAGTACCGCCACTTTGGGGGCTGTCCTGCTCGACATACCCACCACTGGTGCCTCATCCGGGCCGTTATCGGCCCCTTGTTATTGCCCGGCCTTTCAGCCGGATTTTGCCGCCGGTTCGCCGACGCGCATAATTTCCCACTCTAACGTCAAACCACTGTGTTGGAAAACCCTTTTTCGCACCTCTTCGCCCAATTCCTCCAGATCGGTGGCCGTTGCCCCGCCGGTATTGATCAGAAAGTTCGGATGTTTCTCGCTCATCTCGGCCCCGCCCCGCCGCGCGCCGCGCATTCCGGCCGCGTCAATGACCTTCCAGGCCTTCAGATCGTGCACATCATCGGCCTTGCCGGTCGATGAAAACCCCGCCGGGTTGCGAAACGTCGATCCTGCCGAGCGTTCCTTGACCGGCTGGCTCGCATCGCGCCGGGCGATCTGCTCGTCCATCTTCGCGGCCAGTTCCGCAGGCTTGCCCATCGGCGCCTCAAAGACCGCCCCGGTCAGAACCCATCCCTCGGGCAAGGCCGACTGGCGATAGCCAAAGCCGAGATCGGCGGGCGTCAGCGTCACCGCCTCGCCCGCCCGCGATATTGCCGTCGCACTGACCAGATGATCGGCCACATAAGAGCCGTAGCAGCCCGCATTCATCCGCACCGCCCCGCCGATGGCACCCGGAATGGTGCGCAGGAAGGTCAGGTCCACCCCCGCCTCGGCCGCCCTTTTGGCCACATGCGCATCCAGCGCCGCCGCCCCCGCCGTCACCCGGTTGCCCGCAACCGAAATCTCGTTGAACCCCCGCCCCAGCCGGATCACCACTGCCCGGATCCCGCCATCCCGCACGATCAGGTTCGACCCGACACCAATGGGAAAGACCGCGATCTTGGGGTCGAGCGCCGCCAGAAACGCCATCAGATCCTCGACATCCGCGGGCTGAAACAC
>JAOUMG010000097.1 GCA_029881635.1 Paracoccaceae bacterium
GAAGTTGAAATAGGGATGGGTCTGCCACAGCGGGTTGGAAAACCGCCTGTCGGTCGGCGTCGAATCAGGTGGCGCTTGCAGCTTGCCGCTCATCAACGCTTGCTGGGCATCAATGTAATGCTGCAGAGATTTCCCCCAAAATGCCGCCTGCTGCTCGATCAGCTTGCCCGGATTCTGCATCGCCTCGGCCCAGTAGGAAGTAATCGCCTTGGTATAAAGGCCCTGCCCCGGCGCCTCGACACTGGGGTTTGGAGCGCGCTTTTGTGCAACTGCCTGCATCAATCGTTGCGTCAAAGCCTCCAATTTCGCAAGATTGGCATTCAATTTCTCGAAGTCTGCAGAAGTATCTGTAAGTTCGGTTGTCATTTTAACCTTGCCTCCCTACCATACTGCAGTGCAGCATAGCGCCACCAGACGGTGGTGGAAAGCCGTGAGTTTTACCGGGACGCCCGGAACAGGAGATGCGATGAAGGGTATGGCCACGTACGATTTGATGGAAAGCATCCGCAATACCAACGAATGGTTGGGCGCGTCAGCGCGGGCGATGTCATCTTATCCGGTCTGGGGCCTCGTGCCGCATCCGATGTTCAAGGTCATGTCCGCCTGGGGCCGCGTTACCGAACGCAGCTTTGCCCGCATGGTGATAAAACCCGATTGGGGCATTCACACTGTTGTCGGCGAAGACGGACGCGACCACATCGTCAATATCGAAACGCAGGTGACCCGGCCTTTCGGCGACCTGATCAAATTCAGCGTCTATGGCCGCGAACCGATGGCGCGCCGTGTTTTGCTGGTTGCCCCCATGTCCGGGCATTACGCCACTTTGCTGCGCTCGACCGTTGTCAGCCTGCTGCCGGACTGTGATGTCTATATCACCGACTGGAAGAACGCGCGCGACATCCCGGTATCCGACGGCAAATTCGATATCGAGGATTACACCCTCTATCTGGTTGATTTCATGCGCCATCTCGGGCCCGATATCAATGTCGTGGCTGTTTGTCAGCCCGCCCCCCTCGCACTCGCCGCCACCGCTTACCTCGCTGAGGAAGAACCCGAAGCCCAGCCGCGCACGCTCACGCTCATCGGTGGCCCCATCGACCCGGATGCCGCCCCGACCGAAGTGACCGATTTCGGACGCCGCCTGACCATGGGCCAGCTTGAACATCTGGCCATTCAGCGCGTCGGCTTCAAATTCGCCGGTGCCGGGCGTCTGGTCTATCCGGGTCTAGCCCAGCTTTCCTCATTCATCTCAATGAATCTGGAACGCCACGGCCAGGCATTCGCAGACAAGATCCTTGCCGCGGCCAAGGGCGAAGATGGCGAACGCGATGCGCATAACCGTTTTTATGACGAATACCTGTCAGTCATGGATATGACCGCCGAATTCTATCTCTCAACCGTCGAGCGCATCTTCAAGAACCGCGAAATCGCGCTCAATGAATTCACTGTCGCTGGCCGCACCGTCGATTTCGGCAAGATCACTCAGGTCGCCGTGAAAGTCGTCGAAGGCGAAAAGGACGATATTTCCGCCCCCGGTCAATGCTTTGCGGCACTCGGTCTCTGCACCGGCCTGCCGGATGAAAAGAAGGCCAGCCACGTGGAACCCGAGGCCGGGCACTATGGCATCTTTGCCGGCAAATCCTGGCGCAGAAACATTCGCCCGCTGGTTCTGGACTTCATCGACCAGAATGGTGGCGGCGCACGCCCCAAGCGGACCAAGAAGACAAAGCTCCGCGCCGTCTGATCGGGGCGGGCTTACCTGCCGCGCAACGCCACCTTCTGAACCGAAAGCTCGATCAGCTTCAGGCATTCCGGCGTTGAAAACCGGTGATCGGCGCCTTTGACAAGGGTCAGACGGATATCCGGGCCGGTCACATGGTCAATCAGCCGTGTCGCGACTGCGACGGGCACATCCGCATCCGCCGTCCCTTGCAAGAACCGCACCGGAAACGGCAGGTTCAGCGGTTCGCGCAACACCAGATGGTCACGGCCATCCTCGATCAGGCGGCGGGTGATGACATAGGGTTCATCCGAATAATCGGATGGCAGCTCCACGCGACCCTCCTCCATCAATTCGGCCTTCTGCGCATCGCTGAATTCTTCCCACATGCCATCTTCGGTGAAATCCGGGGCGGCGGCGATAGTGACCAGCCCTGCCACCTTTTCCGGCATGGCGCGCGCCAGCAGCAGCGCAATCCAGCCCCCCATGGATGACCCGACCAGGATCTGCGGGCCGGTTGTCAGGCCCATGATCGCCGCGCGCGCATCCTCCAGCCAATCCCCGATTGACCCATCGAGAAAATCGCCCCCCGACTGACCATGTCCGGAATAGTCAAACCGCAAGAACGCCAACCCCTGCGTTCTGGCCCAGGTCTCCAGCGCCAAGGCCTTTGTCCCTTCCTTGTCCGACCGGAACCCCCCGAGGAATACAACTCCGGGTCCGGCGCCATCAACCCGGTCATAGGCAATCCGCCGCCCGGTCTCTGTCTCAAGAAATTCTGTCATACGCCGTCATGCCCCCACTTATCATCTCATTTGAATATCCCCACGCGCCCGGTGGTGGAACCCCCGACGTAGCCCCGTTGACTTCGCCACGCCAATTGCCGATAGAAGGCGGCACAAACCCGCAACCGGGCGTCCCGTAGGCGCCAAACCGACGAGGAGAGCCAATATGGCCCCGATTTCCCTGACATTTCCCGATGGCAACGCCCGCGAATTCCCCGCAGGCATCACCGCTGCCGACGTCGCCCAGGCCATTGCGCCAAGCCTTCGCAAAAAGGCGATTTCCGCCTCGGTCAATGGTCAGCATTACGACCTGCAATGGCCCATTGAGGCAGATGCCAAAATCGCCATCCACACTTTGGCCGATGATGCCCAGGCGCTCGAACTCATCCGCCATGACTTCGCCCATGTCATGGCCCGTGCGGTCCAGAAACTCTGGCCCGAGGTCAAGGTTACCATCGGCCCGGTCATCGAAAACGGCTGGTATTACGATTTTGACCGGGATGAGCCCTTCACCCCCGAAGATCTCGGCGCCATCGAGAAGGAAATGAAGGCGATCATCAATGAACGTGACCCGGTAAAGACCGAGGTCTGGGACCGCGCCCGCGCCATCGCCCATTATGTTGCCAAGAAAGAACCCTTCAAGGTCGAACTGATCGAGGCGATCCCGGGCGATGAACCGCTGCGCATGTACTGGCACGGCCACTGGCAGGATCTGTGCCGCGGCCCGCATCTGCAACATACCGGCCAGCTGCCGCCTGACGCCTTCAAACTGATGTCGGTCGCGGGCGCCTATTGGCGCGGTGATCACCGCAACAAACAGCTTCAGCGTATCTACGGCGTCGCCTTCAAGAACCGCGAGGATCTGAAGGCGCATCTGACCATGCTGGAAGAGGCCGCCAAACGCGACCACCGCAAGCTCGGCCGCGAGATGGAGCTTTTCCACCTTCAGGAAGAAGCCCCCGGCATGGTTTTCTGGCACCCCAATGGCTGGTCGATCTACCGCGAACTGGAAGACTACATGCGCCGCCGGCTGAAAAAGGCCGGTTACAAGGAAATAAAAACTCCGCAAGTGGTCGACCGCGTTCTTTGGGAACGTTCGGGCCATTGGGAAGCCTACCGCGAAAACATGTTCATCGTCGAAGTGGATGAAGAGGGCGCCAAGGAAAAGCGCACCAATGCCCTCAAACCCATGAACTGCCCCTGCCACGTGCAGGTCTATAATCAGGGTCTCAAATCCTACCGGGATCTGCCGCTACGACTGGCCGAATTCGGTTCATGCCACCGCTACGAATCCTCGGGCTCCATGCACGGCCTCATGCGTGTGCGCGGCTTTACCCAGGATGATGCGCATATCTTCTGCACCGAAGATCAGATCGAATCCGAATGCGCCGGGTTCCTCGATCTTCTGGCCTCGATCTATGCGGATCTCGGCTTTGCCAAATTCGATATCAAGCTGTCGACCCGCCCCGAAGTGCGCGTCGGGTCGGACGAGATATGGGACAAGGCCGAAACCGCTTTGGAAAACGCCATCAGGAAGGTTCGCAACGACTACGAAATCGACCCCGGCGAAGGCGCGTTCTACGGGCCAAAGCTCGATTTCAAGCTGACCGACGCCATTGGCCGCGAATGGCAGTGCGGCACATTCCAGGCCGATTTCAACCTGCCCATGCGCCTTGGGGCCGAATATGTCGGCGAAGATGGCGGACGCCATCAACCCGTGATGCTGCACCGCGCCATACTCGGGTCATTCGAACGCTTCCTGGGTATCTTGATCGAAAACTATGCGGGCAAGCTCCCCTTCTGGCTTGCCCCGCGTCAGGTTGTTGTCGCCTCCATCGTTTCTGATGCCGATGACTATGTCACCGAGGTTGTCGCCGCGCTGCGGGCAAAAGGTATCCGAGCCGAGGCCGATACCCGTAACGAAAAGATCAACTACAAAGTCCGCGAACATTCCGTGGGCAAGGTTCCCGTGATTCTCGCGATCGGAATGCAGGAGGTTTCAAACCGTACTGTTTCAATCCGGCGCCTTGGCGCGGACAAAACCGAAACCGCCGAGCTGGAAACCGCCGTTGACACGCTCGCCGATGAAGCCGTGCCGCCGGATCTGAAAAGCCGTTGAATATCAATGCTCAAGACCAGATACAGCCCATCGCGAACTACCAAACCCCGGCGGATTACCGCTGCGGAAAAATGTTTCACCATTTCACGCGACTGTGGCCCACAGGTTCGTGAATAGCTAGTGATCCAACGTCATGGTTAGAGTGCATTTGTCACTTCAAGTTGACGCAATTAAACCCAAACAAGGGAAGTATACATGTCTCATTCGATCAAAACCCTCGCCGTCGCCGGTAGCCTTGCTGCCGCTCTTTCCGCTCATGTCGTAACGCCCGCTTCTGCTCAGGAAGCCAAGGAAAAGTGCTTCGGTGTGGCACTTGCTGGTCAGAACGATTGCGCAGCAGGTCCGGGCACGACCTGTGCCGGCACCTCCAAGGTCGACTATCAGGGCAACGCCTGGAAGCTCGTCCCGGCAGGTACCTGTGCAACGATGGAACTGCCCGATGGCCGCATGGGTGCAATGGAAGCGCTTGACCGCGACCTGCCGCAGGGCTGATATTCTTTCAAAGACAACTGGCATCCCCAGACATTTTTCCGGGGATGCCAGACTGAACACCGGGGACCGTCATGCTGGACCAGACCGCCAAGCAAAACCTGCCGTCTCACCCCGGCGTCGGATACAAGGCCCAGCACTTTTCGAACATTATTGACCGGCCCGACCCGGTAAAATGGCTCGAAATCCATGCAGAAAACTACATGGGCGATGGCGGGCGGCCTTTGGCGCAGCTACAGCATCTTTCCGAACGGTTTCCAATATCGGTCCATGGCGTCGGCCTCTCCATCGGGGGGGAAACACCGCTTGACCGCGATCACCTGGCGCGTCTGAAACATCTTTGCGGCTGGCTGAACCCCGCCAGTTTCTCTGAACATCTTGCCTGGTCGACCCATGATGCAGAATTCCTGAACGATCTTCTGCCCCTGCCCTACACCGCCAAAACCCTGACACGGGTCGTCACCCATATCGACCAGGTGCAGGACATCGTCGGCCGCCGGATGCTGCTCGAAAATCCTTCCGTCTATCTCGACTTTGCCGAGACCGAGATGGACGAGATCGACTTTCTCTCCGAAATCGCCCGTCGCACCGGCTGCGGCCTGTTGCTCGATGTGAACAATGTCTTTGTTTCATCGACCAACCGGCAGACCGATCCCTACGCCTATATCGATCGCTTCCCGCATCACCTTGTCGGTGAAATTCATCTGGGCGGCCATGATGAGGATGCCGATGACACCGGCGCGCCGCTTCTGATCGATGCGCATGGGTCCGAAGTGGTCGATCCTGTCTGGCAGCTCTACGCCCACACGCTGACCAAAAGCGGCGCCAAGCCGACGCTGATCGAATGGGACAATGATGTCCCTGACTGGCCCATTTTGGCGGCCGAGGCGGAACGCGCCGCAAAGCTCCTGCAAAAGGTCGCGGCATGAGCCAGACCGATTTTCGCGCGGCCCTGCTTGACCCCGACCTGCCTGCCCCCAACGGCCTGACCGATCCGCAAGGGCGCCCGGCCGGGCGGCGCTTTGACGTTTACCGCAACAATGTCTCGGTCAGCCTGACCGAAGCCCTGCGCACCGCCTTTCCTGTCATCCGGCAGCTTGTCGGTGATGAGTTCTTTAGCGCCATGGCCGCTGTATTCCTGCGCGCCCATCCGCCCCAGTCACCGCTGATGATGTTTTACGGGGCAGAAATGCCGGAATTTCTGGCAACATTTGAGCCGGTGTCGTATCTCGGCTACCTGCCCGACATCGCTCGGCTGGAACTGGCCCTGCGGCATTCCTATCACGCCGCCGATGCCACGCCGGTCCCCACCGCCGCGCTGGAAACCCTTCCCCCTGATCAGTTCGTGGCCTCCCGGCTTGAATTCGTGCCTGCCATACGGCTGATCCGGTCTAAATGGCCGGTTCATGCCATCTGGCAGGCCAATACCAGGGGGGGGCCAAAGCCAGTCCCACAGGCCGAAGATGTGCTAATCGCACGCCCCGAATTCGACCCCGACCCGATGTTGCTGCCGCAAGGTGCGGGCGATTTCATCGCCGCCCTCATGGATGGCCAGACCGTTGGCGACGCCCTGGAGGCCGCCGGGCAGTTTGACCTGACAGCCACCTTGGGTCTTTTGATCCGCTGCGGGGCCCTCGCCCGTATTATTCCCGGAGAACTTTCATGACAGCCCTCATTAACCTTTACGACACTGTCGCCAATGCACTTGGCCGTCTGGCACCTTCACTGCTGCCCAGCCTGGCGCGGCTAACATTTGCCGGCGTTCTTCTGGTCTATTTCTGGAACTCCGCCCGCACCAAGATCGGCGACGGCATCGGGGGGCTCTTTCAACCGTCTGACGGTGCCTATATCCAGATATTCCCCAAAGCGGTCGAG
>JAOUMG010000098.1 GCA_029881635.1 Paracoccaceae bacterium
ATTGCAGTGATTCTGCGGTGTTGCCCGCGACCGCACCTTTCAGGATCTCAGGGTTTGATCCCCACAGGCCGAGCGGTTCGGCGGTTGCAAAAACCATCAGGCCGACACCGAGGCCAGCCCCGAACATCATTGAAAACCACGAGAAATTGGAAAATTCCGGGGCTTCGCCGGGCTTGCCCATGACGCGTTTGCCCGTCTGTGGCAAGGCCGCTACGACCAAAAGGAAAAAGGCAAAAAACCCAACAATTACGATGTAAAAACCATTGAAGTCTTCCAACAGGCGCCAATTCAGGCTGCCCAGAACGCCGTTGGCGTTGGCGGGCCACATCAGCGCCCAGATGACCAATAGCGCCATGGCGAGTTTCGAGATCAACGCGATGGGAAGGCTGTAGCCTTCATAAAAACCCGATGGTTGGGTTTTTATGTCAATCGCCGTAAATGGTGGTTTGATTGTCATGTTCTGTCCCCGGTTTGGTTTGACTGACCAGAACGTACCAGATCGTGCCGCATCTTGTTCTTAAGCATGCCGGCCGTGTCTGTCCCCCCTGACTGGCGGGACGATGCCTTAGTCTGCCAACTGTTAAAGTGTCTAAAACGACTACTTCGGCGGGCCATTGCGACGCTTTTGACGTTTTGCAATGCCGTGGGCGCCAGATTGTTGCCTGTGGTTTTGTCGTCGCCCGACTGATAATCGGCCATTGCAGCCGCGGGCCGGGAGGTCCAGTTTGGCCGGTGACAGCGATATGAGGAATACCATGAATCTCGATCTAGAATTTGTCCGCGCCCAGTTTCCGGCTTTTGCGTCTGAGGCGCTGGCGGGTAAATCGTTTTTTGAAAATGCCGGGGGGTCCTATGCCTGCGGGCAGGTGATTGACCGGCTGACACGGTTTTACCGGGAGCGGAAGGTGCAGCCCTACGGGCCTTATGAGGCGAGCCGGCTGGGCGGGATGGAGATGGACGAGGCGCGGGCCCGGTTGGCGGCGATGATGGGGGTCAAGACGCATGAACTGAGCTTTGGACCTTCGACGACGCAGAACACCTATGTTTTGGCACAAGCGTTTCGGCGACATTTGAAACCCGGCGACGCGATAGTCGTGACCAACCAGGATCATGAGGCCAATTCCGGCCCCTGGCGCCGGTTGGGCGACGAGGGCTTTGACCTGCGCGAATGGAAGATCGACCCGGTGACAGGGCATCTGGACCCTGCCGGGCTGGCGCCATTGTTGGCCGATGGCAAGGTGCGGCTGGTGGCATTTCCGCATTGTTCCAACGTAGTGGCCGAAATCAATCCGGTGGCCGAAATCGTGGCCATGGCCCATGCGGCGGGTGCGGCCACCTGTGTTGACGGCGTCAGCTATGCACCGCACGGGCTGCCGGATGTGGCGGCACTTGGCGCCGATATCTACCTTTTCTCTGCCTACAAGGTCTACGGCCCCCATCAGGGGATTATGGTGATCCGCGAAGATCTGGGGATGCGGCTGCCCAATCAGGGGCATTATTTCAACGGCGAGACTTTATACAAACGCTTTACCCCGGCGGGCCCGGACCATGGGCAAATTGCGGCGGCGGCGGGCATGGCGGATTACTTTGATGCATTGCATGCCCATCATTTCGCGCCCGAATCCGATCCGGCCAAACGCGGTGCACAGGTTCATGACCTGATGCGCGCCCATGAGGTCGCGATCTGTCAGCCGCTGCTGGACTATCTGGCCGCACGCAATGACCTGCGGCTGATCGGGCCACGGCAAGCGGCCAAAAGGGCCCCGACGGTTGCCGTCGCGCTGGACCGCGAAGCCGAGCCGGTATCGGCCGAACTGGCCAACCATGACATTAATTGCTGGGCCGGAGATTTCTACGCGGTACGCCCGCTGACGGCGATGGGCGTTGATTTGAATCAGGGCGTTCTGCGCCTGTCCATGGTGCATTACACCAGTGCCCAGGATGTCGATCGGTTGATAGGGGCACTGGATAAAGCTCTGTAAGGCAGGGCGGATTTCTGCACCTGCGAGACGACTATCTTGTGGGATGGCCGCCAGACAGGTTAATTTTCGGACCGGGGGGTGCAAGATGCAGATACTGCGTAGCACTGAAGGCCAGCCAGATTTGCCGCGCTATTTCGCGCAGGCATTTCGTGTGGCGTCAGGTTTAAACCGGGGACGGCTGGATTTTGTTCTGGAAGATGGCAGACGGTTTCGGGTCGAGGGTGCAGATCCGGGACCGGTGGCGGAAATTCATGTCCATGACCCCGATATCTTTGCGCGGCTGATCCGCGAGGGCGATCTGGGGTTTTGCGATGCCTACCTTGATGGCGGCTGGTCGACGCCGGACCTGATGTCCTTCATGGACTTCATCCATGCCGACAACGATGCGATCTATGACGGCTTTCCGGGCATGGGACTGGTGCGGTTCTACGAACGTATCCGCCATGTCCTTCGGTCGAACTCCAAGCGCCAGGCAAAACGAAACATCGCCTATCACTATGACCTTGGAAATGAATTCTACGCTTTGTGGCTGGACCGGACGATGACTTATTCATCGGCGCTGTTTCGTACCGGACAGGAAAGCCTGGAGGCGGCGCAGCAGGCCAAATATGCCTCGATGGTAGACCGGATGGGGGTCAAGCCCGGTGATCACGTGCTGGAAATCGGCTGCGGATGGGGCGGTTTTGCTGAATATGCGGCGCGTGAACGGGGCCTGCGGGTGACGGGCCTGACCATTTCCAAGGCTCAGTTGGACTATGCGCGCGAACGGATTGCGCGCGCTGGCCTGTCGGACCGCGTCGAATTTCGGCTGCAGGACTACCGTGATGAGCAAGGGCTTTACGATGGTATCGCCTCGATCGAGATGTTTGAGGCGGTGGGTGAAAAATACTGGCCCACCTATTTCGACACGCTACGCGACCGGTTGAAGCCGGGCTGCCAGGCGACATTGCAGATCATCACCTTGCAGGAAAAACGGTTTGAGATCTACCGCAAGGGCGTTGATTTTATTCAGAAATACATTTTCCCAGGCGGGATGCTGCCCAGCAAGACCGCGTTGCAAAGCGAGATCCGCCGCGCTGGGCTGAAGCTGATTGAAAGCTTCGAATTCGGCGAAAGCTACAGCCAGACCCTGAGGCGCTGGCATGAGGTTTTCAATGATCGCTGGGACGAAGTGGCCAAAATGGGGTTTGATGCAAGATTCAAACGGATGTGGAATTTTTATCTCACCTCTTGCGCTGGGGCGTTTCACGGCGGAAACTGTGATGTAGTACAGATCACAGTCATGAGGCCCGGGAGATAAATGCCTACAGCAGCAAAACTATTTGCAGCCTTCGCGTTTGCGGTGCTGGCCTTTTTCGCAGCCGAAGTTTTCAAGCCCTACATGGATGAAGGAACCCAGTTCGGGGCCTTTTCAATAGTGTCGGGGCTGGTGGGGCTTGTCTGCGGCTGGCGCATCATGGGGCCCGAGGCGGGGCAGGGCAACTGGATGGCGGTGAGTTCGGGGCTGAAAACCTCTGCCTGTACGGTCGGTTTGGCGCTGGTCATATTCTCAATCGAGGAAATGCTGGTTCTGGCCTTCCGGCGTGCCTATGACGGCCCGATGGAGGCCGTGGTGGGGGCCATTGGCCTGGGTGTGGATTTCGTGTTGCGGATGTTGCAATGGGATTTTCTGGCGGTGATTATCATCGGCGGCGCGCTGGGCGGGTTGCTGTCGGAATGGGCGGCTCGGCGCTGGCGTTGATTTAGGTGGCCACATTTTTCTTTTATGGAACGCTGTGTCATCCGCCGCTTTTGCGCGCGGTTTTGGGCCGTGATCCTGATGTAGAACCAGCATCGTTGCCGGGTCACTCTGTCTATTGGGCAAAGGGAGAGGCCTTTCCGCTGATTGTCGACAAAGGGGATGGCGCGGCTGGGGTTCTGGTGCGTGACCTCAGCGATGAAGATGTGGCACGGCTTGATTTCTACGAGGGTGGCTTTGCCTATCATACCCGTCTTGTTTCGGTAGGTGGCAGGACTGGCTCCACCGAGGCGCGGGTCTATTTCCCCGATCACGGCCATTGGCAACCGGGCGCACCCTGGTTGTTAGAGGAATGGATCGCGAGCTGGGGTGAAACAGTGGTTGCCACGGCGGGCGACTTCATGCGCCATTTCGGGGTTCGCCAACCGGCAGAGGTGTTGGCGAGATACCCTCTGATGCTGATGCGCGGCGGTGCACGGGTGCGGGCAGGGCGCCCGGCACCCGACCCCGAGTTTCGCCGGAAGGGTCGGGTTGATGATGTCGTGGTCGAGAAATTCACCCAGACTTATGCCAATTACTTTTCCGTGGAAGAGTATGATCTGCGTTTTCGCCGTTTCGATGGCGCCATGAGCGAGGTGGTGAACCGCGCGGTTTTCCTGTCGGGTGATGCATCGGTGGTATTGCCCTATGACGCTGTCCGTGACCGGGTGCTGGTGATCGAACAGTTTCGCATGGGCCCTTACGCGCGCGGTGACATGAACCCTTGGCTGATCGAGGCAATTGCCGGCCGCGTCGATGGCGGCGAGACGCCCGAGGATGCGGCGCGCCGCGAAGCGCTGGAAGAAGCTGATATTGCCCTGACCGATCTGCTTCCGGCGCGGCATTATTACCCGTCGCCCGCCGCGAAGGGTGAATATCTCTATACATATATCGGGATCGCGGACCTGCCGGATGGTGTCGCGGGTGTTGCTGGTTTGCCGGGTGAGGTTGAAGACATTCGCGCGCATCTGATGTCGTTTGAGAAACTGATGGGTCTGATCGACAGCGGTGAGATTGATAACGCGCCACTGATCGTACTTGCCTATTGGCTGGAAAGACGGCGCGCCGACCTGCGCAAGACCTTCGGCAGGGCTTGAGGTCCGCCCCTGCGCACCCTAGGAATAGAATAGCTAATGAAGGGGGCCTTCGGGATGCCGATTTACAAAGATCTTGCCGATGCGGTGGGAAAAACCCCGCTGATCCGTCTGCGCAAAGCGAGCGAGATCACGGGTTGCGAGATCCTTGGAAAAGCGGAGTTCTTGAACCCCGGTCAATCGGTCAAGGACCGCGCAGCCCTGTTCATCATCCGGGATGCAATTGCCAGGGGGCAACTAAAACCTGGCGGTACAATCGTGGAAGGGACTGCGGGAAATACCGGTATCGGCCTTGCCCTTGTTGGCGCGTCGATGGGGTTTCGCACGGTGATCGTCATTCCTGAAACGCAGAGTCAGGAAAAGAAGGATATGATCCGCCTTGCCGGGGCTGAACTGGTGCAGGTGCCTGCGGCACCCTATAAAAACCCGAACAATTATGTGCGCTATTCTGGTCGTCTGGCAGAAAAACTTGCGCAGACCGAACCGAACGGCGCCATTTGGGCTAACCAGTTCGACAATGTCGCAAACCGTCAAGCCCATGTCGAAACCACCGGGCCTGAAATCTGGGAGGAAACCGGCGGCAGTGTTGATGGCTTTACATGTGCAGTGGGCTCGGGCGGCACCATCGCCGGCGTGGCGATGGCGTTGCAACCAAAAGGCGTCAAGATTGCCCTGGCGGATCCTGACGGTTCCGCGCTTTACAGTCACTACACCACCGGCGTGTTGCAAGCCGAAGGTTCCTCGATCACCGAAGGGATCGGGCAGGGCCGGATAACCGCCAATCTTGAGGGCTTTAACGCGGATATGGCGTTCCGCATCCCGGATGCCGAAGCCTTGCCGGTTGTTTTTGACCTCTTGGCCCATGAGGGCCTGTGCCTGGGAGGATCATCCGGCATCAACGTTGCCGCAGCCATCCGCATGGCCAAGGAAATGGGGCCGGGCCACAGGATTGTGACAGTGCTGTGCGATTATGGAAACCGCTATCAGTCCAAGCTGTTCAACCCAGAGTTTCTGAATGCCAAGGGATTGCCTGTACCCGATTGGCTGGCGCGCAATGACCGCGAAGTTCCGACGGTATTCGAAGGATGACCATGCCACTGCGCACTTTTCTAACGGCTTTTTTACTGGCCTTTGCGGTGGTTATTGGGGGCAGTGCCTTGCCAGCGGCACATGCGCAGGCCCAGACAACAGCAGCCATTGACTACAAAGCCTGGGAGAAGGATGCAGCGCGGGCCGAGGAGGTGGTGGCGCTTGAACGCGCACTGCCATCCCTGCTTGAACAGATCCGCGAAACCATCGTCGATTGGCGCGCAAAGCTCGCACAGGCGCAGAATTCCAATTCGGCGCAGATCAAGACGGTCAAGGACCAGATCGCAGCATTGGGCCCCGCACCGACCGAAGAGGCCCCCGACGCGCCGGAGATCGCAGCATTAAGAACCAAACTGACCGACCAACTGGCCCAGTTGCAAGCGCCGGGCCTGGCCGCGGTTGAGGCGCATAGCCGCGCCGAAGGGATCATTCGCCAGATTGACGCGAAAATCCGCGCCCGGCAGGCTGACGCATTGCTGAAACTGTCGCCGACGCCGGTAAATCCGGCGCATTGGCCCGCGGCGCTGGCGGTCTTGACACAAGGCACCAAGACGCTTTGGGCCGAGGCCGACACTGCATGGCAACTGCCAGCCAAACGTACGGAACTGCGTAACAACCTGCCAGTAATCATACTGTATCTGCTGATTGCCGTTGTATTCGTCTGGCGCGGTCCGGGGTTCATGGAATCCCTGACGGGCAGACTGCAGCGCGGAACTTCGGTTCGCGCGCGCAACCTCGCCGCCGGACTGGTATCACTGGGCCAGATCGTCGTGCCCGTCGGGGGGATGATTTTTCTGGTGCTGGCACTGCGGTCAACCGGAATGGTCGGAACCCGCAGCGGCGCGTTGATAAACGCCTTGCCGTTCGCGGCATTCGCTTTTTTTGCAGCCCGTTGGCTGGGCGGGTGGTTCTTTCTTCCTGAGCTGAGCCGTCCTGGCGTGCCGATGCTGGCAGACAGACCTGCTGAGGCGCGGTTTCACGTCAGTATGATCGGTCTGATGCTGTCGGCCGAAATATTCCGCA
>JAOUMG010000099.1 GCA_029881635.1 Paracoccaceae bacterium
CCCCTGATTTCGGACTGGCGGAACTTTCATCAATGGGCGGAGGCCGGGTCGCCGCAGGCGCCTGAAAAGGCGAACGCCCTCTGGAAAAAGGCACTTGCCGAATACCGCGAACCGCCGATTGCGGCTGAAGTGACTGAAAAGATTGATGCCTTCGTCAACCAGCGATTGGCCGAAGGCGGCCAGCGGACCGACTTTTGAAGCCGTGGGAATGCCCCGGTGGTTTTGGCTAAGATTTTCTGACTCTGGTTAAGTTTTTGCCACCTTGAGTAAGACTGCAACCCGCCCTTCAATAAAATCACCTCTGCAATGGAGAGACCAATGCGCGACATCCTTGATCTTGACCGATACCCCTTGGACAAGCCCGGGTCGGCCCCGTGGCAGAAGCTGGTCGAAAAATGCCGCGAGGATCTTGCCCGTGACGGGATGTTCAACCTCGAAGGGTTGGTGCGACCTGCAGCACTTGCCCGCGCGATGGCGGAAATAAGGCCGGTGATGGAAACCCTGTCTTTCGTCCATAAACGGTCACATAATATCTATTTCAAAAAGGAGGTTCCGGGTCTGGCGCCCGATCATCCGGCGCTGCGGATGGTTGACACCATCAACCACACGGTCTGCGCCGACCAGATACCGCAGAGCGTACCGACATGGATTTATGAATGGCCGCAATTTGCCGTCTTTCTGGCCGCGACAATGGACAAGGACACGCTTTTTGCCATGAACGATCCTTTGGCCCGCATGAATGTCATGTGCTACCGCGAGGGCGAGGCGCTGAACTGGCATTTTGATCGGTCCGAATTCACCACGACATTGCTGTTGCAAGCCCCGAGCGGGGGGGGTGATTTTGAATATCGCTCGGACCTGCGCAGCGACAGCGATCCGAATTATGACGGCGTGGCGCGTCTGCTGGAGGGCAAGGACGCGCAGGTCAAGACACTGAAACTGTCGGCAGGAACACTCAATGTGTTCAAGGGCAAGAACACCCTGCACCGAGTGACCCCCTGCAAGGGTCCGCAAGAACGCTACATCGCTGTCTTTTCGTATTACGAACGCCCGGGTGTCAGGTTTTCAAAAGAAGAGCAGGTTGGCTTCTACGGACGTGCGGCCTGATGCTGGCTGCGGCCAAGACAGACACGAATGCGAGGAGATTTCCCGATGGCGCATGACGTACTTTCCACCCTGGGCGAGGCTCTGAAGCAAAGCGAAACGCTTGACTACGATCAGGCCTGGTCGATGCCGAAATCCTATTACACCGATCCCGAGGTTCTGGCGCTGGAGCGTGAACATCTCTTTGGCAAGGAATGGATCTGTATCGGGCGCAGCCAAGAGGTTTCCAAGCCCGGCGATTTCATGACCTTCCAGCTGTGCGACGAACCGCTTGTCGCCATCCGGGGCGACGATGACAAGATCCGCGTGTTATCCAATGTCTGCCGCCACCGCGGCGCGCTTCTGGCGGAGGGCAGCGGCCATGCCAAGCGGCTGGTTTGCCCGTATCACCACTGGTCTTATGACCGCGACGGCAAACTGGCCGCCGCGCCGAAGATGGGGGCACATAAGAGCTTTGTGTCGGCAGAGTGCCGTTTGCCCGAATTTGCTTGCGAGGAATGGCACGGATTTCTGTTCACCAATCTGAGCGACAGCCCACCGCCGCTCGCCCCGCGGCTTGCAGGGCTGTCGGCGCTGATCAAGAATTACCACATGGAGGAAATGCAGCTGCGTTATGTGGCTGATGAGGTCTGGCACACCAACTGGAAATGCCTGATCGAGAATTTCATGGAAGGCTATCACCTGTCGCCGCTGCACAAGACCACGCTGCATTTGGTGAACCCGACCAAGCTTTGTTCGCATTTTCCGGCAGGCGAGGGTTATTTCGGCTATAATGCGGGCTATTCGCCCGATCTGCCAAGGCCCGCCGAAGGACACCCGGCACTGTCTCACGCCGAGGCGACCAATTGCGTGATGTTCGCGGTCCCGCCCGGGCTCGTGTCAGGGTGTGGAGGCGATTACAGTTCGTTCATCTGCGTTCAGCCGGAATCGACCGACCGCGTTCGCGCCAAGCTCGGGCTGATCTTTTATGGTGACAGCTGGAAGCAACCGGCAGTGGATCATGCGGTTGATCTGTTCAATGCAACCATGGCCGAAGACAAGACGGTCCTGGTTGATCTCATGCGGGGGATGGCTTCCAAGCATCATGCACGCGGACCGTTGGCGCCAGCGGATTTTGAAGGTCCGGTGCTAGATTTCTACCGTTTCTACAGCAGGGGGATGAAAGAGGTACTTGCCACACATGGGCAGTGAAGACCCCTTTGCGAGGGTGAGCGCCGGTGAACGGGTGCAAGCCGGACTTTGGTCCGGGCGACGATAAGGAAAGGCTTTGTGTGCCGATCCGGTACGGTTAACGTGAAAACTAAAAAAACAGGAAGCAACAACAAGACAGCAACAGGAGAGAGAGAACATGGCGATCAACTTCAAGAAGCTGGATTTGCTGCGGCGGGGCCGCAGTGCACATGAAAATCACCTGATAGATGGTCTCGTACGGGGCACGGTCAGTCGGCGCGAATTCATGCGGTTCGGTTCTGTGCTGGGCCTCTCGGTGCCGCTTTTGGGCAGCATCAGCACGGCGGTCGGCTATGGGCTTTCCGCGGCACCTTTGCGGGCGGCGACCCCGGGCGGAACCATCCGCTTTGGTCAGATCGTCCCGGCAGGAGCCATCGACCCGGTCACCATCGCCGATGGCGGCGGGCTGACGGTCCTGTCGCAAGTCGCCGAAACGCTGGTGCTGTCTGGGAGCGATCTTTCTGCCGTGCCGCTTCTGGCGGAAAGTTGGTCACCCAATGCGGATGGCACTGTCTGGACCTTCAAATTACGCCAGGGGGTCAAGTTCCACAATGGCAACACCATGACTGCCGACGATGTCGTGGCGACGTTTGACCGTCTGTCGGACCCCGAGGTTGGTTCGAACGCGCTGTCGGTCTTTTCGGGGATGCTGTCGAAGGGCGGTACGCGCAAGGTTGATGATTATACAGTAGAATTCCACCTTGATGTCGCCAACGGCAATTTCCCCTACGCGGTATCGACCGACAACTATAACTCCGTCATCGTTCCTGCCGACTTCAGCGGAAACTACGAAGACGCGATGATCGGGACCGGCCCATTCAAACTCGACAAGTTCACACCCAAGGTCGGGGCATCCTTTGTGCGCAACGATGATTACTGGGGTGCCACGCCGCTGCCGGACCGGGTTGAGATCACCTTTTATGACGATTACCAACCGCAGATTCTGGCGCTGCAGGGCGGGCAGATCGACATCATCCAGCAGATGCCGGTTCTGCAGGGTATCGGGCTGCTCAACGATCCGAATTTCGACATCATCAGTACACCGTCATCGGCCCATCAGCAGGTTCACATGCGCGTCGATATGGATCCGTTCAAGGATAAGAGGGTGCGCCGTGCCGTTGCGCTTTGTCTGGACCGACCGGCGCTGGTGCAGGGGCTGATGAAAGGCAAGGCACAGATCGGCAATGACAGCCCGTTCATGGCCGCCTATCCGTCGACCGACCCGACTATTCCACAGCGCGAGAAGAACATCGCCGAAGCAAAACAGCTTATGGAAGCGGCTGGCATGGCGGGCGGATTCTCGACCACTCTCACCACGGAAAAATACCTGGAAATTCCGGACTATGCAGTTCTGATCCAAAATGCCGTGAAAGAGATCGGCGGCGATATCCAGCTCAATATCATGGATCAGGGCGCCTATTACGGCGATGCGGTTCCGGGCAATTCGCCCTGGCTCGATTCCGTCATGGGGATCACCGATTACGGCCATCGCGGTGTCCCCAACGTGTTCCTGCAGGCACCGCTGGCAAGCACCGGGACTTGGAACTCGGCGCATTTCGCCAACAGCGAATACGACGCGCTGGTCACAAGCTATATCGGTGCGCTCGACCTGGAGGCACAGCGCGAGTCGGCAAGTAAGATACAAACGCTTCTGTTGGACGAAACACCGTTGATTTTCTCGTATTTCTACGACTTCCTGACAGTCACGAGGAAAGGCGCAGCCGGTGTCGAGCCGACGGCCATGGGCCATCTGATGCTCGGGCAGGCCAGCCTGTAGGTAATAAGACTGTCGCCGCCGCCCGGGAACCTGATCCTGGGCGGCGCTGGCGGGCGCGAAGTCGGGGGGCGCACAATTCTAGGATATGTGGTCAAACGTATTCTGCTGGCCTTGGTGACGCTTTGGTTGCTTAGCATGCTGGTTTTTGCCGGCGGGCGCATGTTGCCCGGTAATGTTGGCCGCGCGATGCTTGGGCCTTTCGCGGATCAGGCAGCGGTCGATGTGCTGAACCGCGAAATGGGTACGGACCGCCCGGTGCTGGTACAATACGGCGAATGGATCAGCGGATTTGTGACCGGCGATCTGGGCAATTCCTACGCCTACCGCGCACCGGTTGCGCCGTTCCTTGGTACAGCGCTTGCCAATTCGGCCAAGCTTTCGCTGGTAGCCTTTCTCATGGTTGTACCCCTGGGGATATTTGGCGGTGTCGTTGCGGCGCTTAATCGGGGACGCGCAGCTGATCGGATCATTTCGGTGACCGGTCTATCGGCAACCGTCGTGCCCGAATTCGTCTCGGGCATCGTGCTGATCCTGGTCTTTGGCGTCTGGCTCCGGTGGTTCCCGATCTCGGCCACATGGCCTGACGGGGCGGGTATTCTGACCCAGATCTATTATCTGATCCTGCCCTCGATCCCCCTCGTGCTGATCCTCTTTGGCTATATCGCGCGGATGGCACGGGCCGGGATGATCGAGGCGCTGGATGCGGAATACACGCGCACCGCGATCCTCAAGGGGTTGCCCTTTCCGCAAGTCATCTGGCGGCACGTTCTGCGCAATGCGCTTTTGCCGACAATCAGCGTGATTGCCACGCAGACAGTCTATCTGATCGGCGGGCTCGTCGTGATCGAGATCCTGTTTCACTATCAGGGGATCGGCAGCCTGATCTATACCGCCGCCAACAAGAAGGACTTTCCGATGCTGCAAGCCGGTGTCATGGCTGTTGGCGCGCTATTTGCCTTTGCCACCCTGATCGCTGACCTCCTCTATGCGAGGTTGAATCCACGCATCCGGTTCGGAGGCAGCGAATGAGCGACGCGGACAGAATGCCGGTCGCGGGCGATGCCACTGAGCCGATGTCGGCAGGCTGGCGCCGCGATCTGCGCCGCCTGTTCGGGTCAGGCGCCTTTGTCGTGGGGGCAAGTGTCGTGCTTTTCTGGGTCGGCTGCGCCATTTTCGGGCGCAGTCTGGTACCCTACGATCCCTTCGCCGACGATCTGATGAATTCGCTGATGCCGCCATCAGGCGCACATTGGTTCGGCACCGACCAGCTTGGCCGCGATGTCTTTTCGCGTGTCATCGTCGGCGCGCGTGATATTCTGACAGTGGCACCTTTGGCCACGCTTCTCAGCACGATACTAGGGACGGCACTGGGGCTGACGATGGGCTATTTCGGTGGCCTGATCGACGAGGTTCTTAGCAGGCTCGTCGATGCTGTTCTGGCCCTGCCGACCGTCATCGTAGCGCTGCTTGCGCTGACCGCGGTCGGTACCTCGACCGTGACTGTTCTGTTGGTGATAGCTTTCACCTTCGCGCCGATCATCGCTCGAACCGTGCGCGCCGCCGTTCTGAGCGAGCGCAACCTCGACTATGTGGCCGCCGCCGAGCTTCGCCGCGACAGCCGCCTTTATATCCTGTTCGTGGAGATACTGCCCAATGTGATTCCGCCGATACTGGTCGAATCGACGGTAAGGCTGGGCTATGCGATTTTCACCGTAGCCACGCTCAGCTTCATCGGCTTCGGCATTCAGCCGCCTTCGCCCGACTGGGGGCTGTCGATATCGTCGAATTACGGGCTGATCGGGGGCGGGTTCTGGTGGACGGTGCTGTTTGATAGCGGCGCGATCGCCTCGCTCGTCATCGGCATCAACCTGATGGCCGACGGTATCGAAAGCGCGCTCAATGACTGAGGTTGACGCCCCTGCGCTGCGGTTCGACGGCCTTGGGGTTGAATACCGGGTAAAGGGCCAGTCGCGGCAGGTTCTGGAAGATATCAACCTGACGATCGCACGAGGTGAATCCTACGGTCTTGTCGGCGAGTCTGGCTGCGGCAAATCGACAGCGGCCTTTGCGGCGCTGCGCTATCTGCCACGCAATGGTTCGGTGAACCGGGGACGTATTCTGATCGACGGTCAGGACGTGTACGGGCTGGATAGCGCTGCACTTCGTCGTCTGCGGCGGGTTTCCGTGGCGATGGTCTATCAGGATCCGGGGCGGGCGCTGAACCCCTCGATCCGGATTGGCCAGCAGGTGCAGGAGGTGTTTGAACTGGCGGGCATGCCCAGAACCGAGTGGGTGGGGCGGGTAGAGGATATCCTGGAACGCGTTCGGATCAGCGATCCACGCCGGGTGATGGAGCGTTACCCGCATCAATTGTCCGGCGGCATGCAGCAGCGCGTGGCCATCGCGATGGCGATTGCCAGCAACCCGACGCTTCTGGTGCTGGACGAGCCGACAACAGGCCTTGACGCCACTGTCGAGGCCGAGGTGCTGGACCTGATCTCGCATCTCAGGCGGGAACTTTCGACGTCGATCCTGTTCATCAGCCATAACCTGGGTGTCATCGCCCGCATGTGTGACCGGGTCGGGGTGCTTTATGCTGGCCGACTGGTCGAAGAGGCACGGACCGGCGATGTCTTTCTTGATCCGCGCCATCCTTATACGGCGGGCCTGCTGCGATGCCTGCCCAAGGCAGGGCGCAGCAAGGCGGTGGCGCCACTTGCGACCATCCCTGGGTTCTTACCCCTGCCGGGGGCCATTGTGCCGGGATGCATTTTTGCTAGCCGCTGCCCGATTGCCGATGATCTGTGCCAGACCAGCGACCCCGAACCGAAAACCATCAGCGACCGGTCAAGC
>JAOUMG010000100.1 GCA_029881635.1 Paracoccaceae bacterium
TCCTGATGTATCCGCGGGCCCGGCAGTTCCTGCGCAATCGGTTCCTCCAATGGCGAAAAATGCATCCCCTCGATACCTGCCTGGCGGGCCGCGAGGCTGGGGTCAATCTGCACCACCTCTGTCGCACAAAGCTTTACCGCCGCAATCATGTCGCTATCGACCATCAGGGGTTCGGGACCGAGCCCGTCATGGCCATCTGCGTCCAATCGGTAATCGCCAACCCAAAGCAACAGCGACCTGCCGCCGATTTTTTGCAGCAATAGCCGCATGCGCGCGACCCAGGCCGATTTCAGCTCTTCCTCGACCAGCGCAAATTTTTCGCTTGCCTGCGCCTTGAGTGTCGAAAGCATGTGCCGGGTAAAATGGAATTCGGTGAAGTCCACTTCTCGGAAAATGGTTTTCATCAGCAATGACGCCCTGAGAAACCGGTCGTTGCGGCGCGGATGAACCGCATAGAACCGGTTGGACATGTTCTGCGCACCCATCAGTTGGATCACCGTCAGTTGCGCCTTTGAACACGCCTCGATGATGGCCGGTTCACTGACGAACACATCCGTTCCGGCATTCATGTAGCCGAAATTCACCACCGGCCGGTCCAGCATTTTTTCGAGCAGTGCCGGATAGGGGTCAGGCACGAATTTTCCGTATGTCGCCGTGCCCCCCAGCACGGAAATGTAATTGCCTTCCAGTTTGCGGCGCGGCCCACGGAACAAAAGTTTGGATTGCCCGTAACGACACGGAAAATAGTCAAGGGCACGGTCGCCCCCGTATTCATAGGCCATTTTTCCCACCTTGATTTCGACTCACCCATGAACAAATTGCGCCGCATACCTTTCCAAATGGCTAAGCTTTCAATTCGAACTGTTCTTGACCGCTCTTATGGCTTGCGCCTTGTCTGGCACGGGGCCTATGGTCTTTTGAAAATTTGGACTGCAAGGACAAGTCATGGAAATCAGGTCAGTCGGGATTGTCGGCGCGGGGCAAATGGGCAATGGCATCGCCCATGTATTTGCATTGGCCGGGTTTGATGTACTGCTGACCGATATCAGCGAGGATGCCCTTAAAGCGGCTGTGGAACTTGTAGGGCACCACCTTGAACGGCAGGTAGTGCGCGAAAAGATCACGGCCGAGGCCAAGAAAGCCGCATTGGCCCGGATCAAAACCACGATGACACTGACCGATCTGGGCCAGACCGACCTGATTATTGAGGCTGCGACCGAACGTGAAACGGTCAAGCAGAAGATTTTCGACGAGCTGCTGCCACATCTGAAGCCGACGACCATTCTGACCTCGAACACGTCGTCGATATCGATCACCCGCCTTGCGTCACGGACGGATCGGCCCGAAAAATTCATGGGCTTTCATTTCATGAACCCGGTACCGGTGATGCAACTGGTAGAGCTGATCCGCGGCATCGCCACGGATGAGCCGACCTACAAGACATTGTTGGGCGTGGTCGAAAAACTTGGCAAGACCGCCGCCAGCGCCGAGGATTTTCCCGCCTTTATCGTCAACCGGATCCTGATGCCGATGATCAATGAGGCGGTCTATACACTCTATGAAGGCGTCGGATCGGTGAAATCCATCGACGAGTCGCTGAAGCTCGGGGCAAATCACCCGATGGGGCCGCTGGAACTGGCCGATTTCATCGGGCTAGACACCTGCCTTGCCATCATGAACGTATTGCATGACGGTCTGGCCGACACGAAGTACCGGCCCTGTCCGCTATTGACCAAATATGTCGAGGCTGGGTGGCTTGGACGCAAAACCCAACGCGGGTTTTATGACTATCGTGGGGAAGCCCCGGTGCCGACAAGGTAGGACGCGGGGTGCCGGATGTAAGTTCGCGCCTACGTCTATCTCAGGGTTTCAGCGAAAGCGTATGTTCACGCAACCAGGCCAGCATCTTGCGCGGATCGCTGGAGTATTTCGACAATTCCTCAGCCGACAGCGGGGCGCCGATGACCGGGTTCTGCGGTTTGTTCAGCGCGCATTTGATTTCGTGCAGCAGCAGGCCCTGCCGCAGAGTTGCGGAAATTTTATCGGCGATGTGGTAGGCGCGTGTGTTCGACCCGGGAAAGAATATCGGCAATACAGAGGCCCCTGATCGTGTCACCATCTTTGCGGTAAAGGGGTTCCATTCACTCTCGACGGCCGGGCCGAAATACCCGGTGGTGGTGGCCACCTTGCCAGCCGGGAACAGCACGATAACCCCACCTTGTTTGAGATGCGCCATACAGTCGGCCCGCATTTCAAGGCTGAGAGCCCGGGAATTTTCTTCATGCGGGAAGGGCACCGGGATCAGAAACTGTTCAATCTCGGGGATGCCGGTCAGGAGGGATCGTGTCAGGATCTTGTAGTCGGTCCGCACGCGGCCGATCAGTTCGGCCATCACCATTCCGTCGACAAGTCCATGCGGGTGGTTGGCGACAACGACGAGCGGACCGGTGGGCGGGATCAGCGCCACCTGTTCATCAGGCGTGAGGATATCAATACCCATGGCCGCCATTGCCTTTGGCCAGAATGGCTGGCCGAAGGGAACGCCCGAGCTCTCAAATTCCCGTATCTTGCGCAGAAGATGCAGCTTTCCCGTCAGCCATTCGACCGTGCGAATGGTTCCGGCCTTGAACGGGTTGGTGAAGGTGCCCGCATAGGAAAGCCGCCGCATTTCATAGGGTTTGAAATCCGGGTCGGTTGGATCTGAATGCGGTTGCCTGAGCAAGGTATGGGCGTCCTTCTGGTCCCGGTCCCAGATTGTCAGTAATCCTCGCCGAAGCGATTGGCAACCAATGCCGCCAGTGCTTGCGCCAACGGTGCGGCATCTTTGCCCGAGGTGCAGACGTGAATCTGCGTTCCCTTGGAGGCGGCAAGCATCAGCAGGCCCATGATCGAATCCCCCGAGGAGGTCATTCCGTTCAGAGAAACCTCAGCCTGGCCATCAAACGATTCGACAACCTCGACGAATTTGGCCGATGCGCGTGCATGAAGACCTTTTTCATTGATGATATCGAGGGTTAGTTCCGTCATTGCCCGCCCTGCCCCGATCCGCCATAGCTGTTGATGTATTTCCGCCCCGCATCAAGCGCGGAATTGACCGCATCGGGGACAGATAGCTGGCGCGATTTGGCCAGCTTGATCAGCATCGGCAGATTTGCGCCGTAAAGAATTCGCCGGTTGGTAGGTGTGCAGGCGCGCAGGCTGAGGTTGGAGGGTGACCCCCCGAACATATCAGTCACAACCACGACGCCATTCCCTGTATCGACCGCATCGGCGGCGGCACAGATTTCTTCTTGCTTGGCGCCACGATCGTGATCTTCCTCGATTGAAATGGCCTTGATGCCACCCTGTTTACCCACAACATGTTCCACCGCAGAAAGATATTCCCGCGCCAAACCCCCATGTGCGACAATTACGATGCCGATCACGCCCGACTACCTTGTCATATTACCGGGTGCACCAGCTGCCCGTCTTTCCAATTCACGGTGCCTCTTAGACACCTGCCAACCAGCCTCTGCAAGCGCTTTGGCCATCTTTTCAGTCACGGTAACCGAACGGTGTTGCCCGCCCGTACACCCAAAACCGATGGCAACGTGGCTTTTACCTTCGTCAACCTGGGCTGGCAGCAAAAGGGTCAGAAGGTCGACGGTTTTAGCAAAGAACGCCTCAAACCGCTTGTCTGCCGCCACAAATGACGCCACGGCGGGGTCGCGACCATCCAGAGGACGCAGCGCCGCTTCCCAATGCGGGTTCCGCAAGAACCGGCAATCGAGCATGATGTCGAGACCGCGCGGAACCCCGCGCTTATAGGAAAACGAATGCAGAGATACCGCCAGCCGGGCCGCACTGCCACCGCCGAACCAGCGGCCGATCTCGGCCTTGAGGTCGTGGGGGCTTAGCTCCGTTGTATCAATCAGCGCCTCGGCACGTGCGCGGATCGGGGCCAGCAGGTCAATCTCACTCTCGACGCCTTGCGCGGGTGTTCCCGCACCGGACAGCGGGTGCCGCCTGCGGGTTTCTCCGTAGCGTCGGATCAGTTCGTCCGGATGACAATCGAGAAACAGAACCTCGGGGGCGACTTCGGGCAAAAGGGTGAGCCCGTCAATCAGCTCGATCAGGGCAGTCGCGGAAAAATCGCGGTTGCGCACATCGATGCCAAGCGCGATGGGCCGCGCAAGAGGCGGGCCATCCAGCAGACGCGGCACCAGACTGAGCGGCAGATTGTCAATCGCCTCATAGCCAAGGTCTTCGAGTGCGTGAATCGCCGTTGACCTCCCCGCGCCCGAGGGGCCTGTTACCAAAACGACGCGCTGGCCGGTCTGGATCTCATTGTTGCCTCGTTCCAAGTCTCGCTCCGTCACGCCGCCCGTCCTGCCTTAAGATACTGCAGGATTGCGGCGGGAAAATGGGCGCTCTCGACTCTGTGAAGAAGCGGCAATGTGCGTCCGAGAATTTCGGTGCTGTGCCATTCCGGTAGTCGCCGTGTTTCCAGTTGGCCCAGATCAACAACCAGTATCAGGCGGGCTGCAGGCTGCACGTCGGCCGCGAGCAAGCCGATGCCACGCGCCTCAATCCGCCCACGAATGGTGTCGGGCGCAGATACCAGCAGATCACCGCCGCGGTTGATCACGCAGGTTCCATCGTCACTGACCAGATCGCAGCCATAGGCCATCAGTTGAAGCGCCAGACCGGATTTTCCACTACCCGACGGGCCTGTGATCAAGACAGCCAAACCATTCCATGAAACGCAGGTCGCGTGAAGGATGACGTCATCGGGACTTGTCGGTATCACACCGGCAGACCCACAACGAAACGCGCGCCAAGCGGTTCAGAGGTGATATCCGCGTCGGTGGGGCGAATATTTTCTGCCCAGATCACACCGCCATGCGCCTCGACGATCTGCTTTGAAATCGCCAGCCCGAGACCGGAATGATTGCCAAATTGCCCCGGTGGCCGTTCGGAATAAAACCGCTTGAAAATCTTGGTCAGCGCACCATCGGGAATGCCCGGCCCGGTATCTTCGACGACGACAAGTACACGGTTTTCGCGCTTGCGTGCCCAGACCCGCACTGCGTCACCTTCGGTACAGAACGAAATCGCATTGGTCACGAGATTGACGAATACCTGCGCAAGGCGCGCCTCCAGCCCTTGAATGATGATGGGGTCCGGCGGCAGGTCTGAAATGAAATCGACACCGTTTGCGGCGGCTTCCTTGCCCAGATGTTCGTTTATATTTCCGAGTACTTTCAGCAGGTTGAAGCTTTCTTCCTCTTCCTTGACCAATTCACTGTCAAGGCGGGATGCGTTGGAAATGTCGCTGACCAGCCGGTCGAGCCGGCGCACGTCGTGGTCAATCACGTTCAGCAGTTTTTCGCGGTGATCGTCGCGCTTGGTCGCCCGCAACGTCCCGACAGCAGACCGAAGGCTGGCCAGCGGATTCTTGATTTCATGGGCGACGTCGGCAGCAAACTGTTCGTTGCCTTCGATACGCTCATATAGGGCGGCGACCATGCCCCGCATCGCCCCTGAAAGCCGTCCAATCTCATCCGGTCTGGCGGTAAGATCGGGGATGCGGACACGGTTCGGGCTCATTTTCCGGGCGTTCTTGTCGCGGCCAAGTTCGGCGGCTGCGGCCAGATCCGACAACGGGTTGGCAATGGTCGACGCGAGTACAAGGCTAAGGCCAATCGAAACGATGATCGCGATGACGAACATCTGCAGAACCTGTTCGCGCTCCACCCGCACCAATTGATCAATCTCACCCGCCACCGACGTTACTGCGATCACGCCCAGCACTTCGTCGCCCTGGCGGATAGGCGTTGCTACGGTGAAAATTGAATCGCCCGTGCGGTCATGGCCGGTGCGTATCTGGGTTTCGCCCTGCAGGGCTGCACTGACCAACTGGCGCGCCATATCTTCAGTGGCATTTGCCGGGTTCAAGTCGTTCTTGGGCGCAAGCAAGCTTGCTATTCCTTCCCATACGGAATTGAGCATATCCGTAATAAGCGTTGAGCGCTGATCGCGCTGAAGGCCCGCAACAAACTCCGGTTCGGGTCGCTTCACACCGGTTGTGGTGACAATCAGACTTTCCATCGTATCGAAAACAAACAGGTCAACGCCGACGGGCAGCTCGATACCGCCAGCGACACGCGACACGTCGATACCGTCGCCGGTTGCCAGATTGACCGGACTGTCTTCGGGCAGCTGGGCTTCAAATACATCGGCAATCAACTGCGCTTCGGCAACCAGCCCGCTTTCACGCTGAAGGACCAGACTGTCGCGAAACGGGTTGAGGTAGAGAACCCCGGCGACAAGAACAATCATTGCCAGCAGGTTGAATGTGATGATCTTGCGCGCCAAAGGCGAACGGTTCAGCGAAATGAAGCCGCGCTGTTCGCGGCCTGCCCGCAACTCAAAATCAACTATGCCGTCAGGCGCGGTCCAGTCCTCGCCGAGGACGACATCCGCGCGATTGACCTTCTTTGGATCGCGCAAATCAATCCTCGACGCTTTGGTCATTCCTCGTTGTATCGGTAACCGATGCCATAGAGAGTTTCGATTGCATTGAAGTCATCATCGACCGTCCGCATTTTCTTTCTCAGCCTTTTGATATGGCTATCGATCGTGCGGTCATCAACATAGACCTGATCATCATAGGCCACATCCATCAGCTGATCTCGGCTTTTCACAAATCCAGGCCGTTGTGCAAGTGCCTGTAGCAGAAGAAATTCCGTGACAGTCAGCGCAACGTCGCGGCCCCGCCAGCTGACCGAATGGCGCAACGGGTCCATTGTCAGACTGCCGCGCGTCATGATCTTGGTTTCTTCGGTGGTGGCGACCTCGCCGCTGGCGATCGCTTCCTGGCGACGCAGAAGGGCGCGGATGCGTTCGACAAGAAGCCGTTGCGAAAACGGCTTTTTCAC